>DAOTUF010000458.1:0-9159 GCA_034437495.1 Chloroflexaceae bacterium
GGGGCTGGCTCGCGTACCCCAGGGTATCGTGACCGGCTGAACGGAGCCTCGAAAGGCCAGGTCTGGTCATACCCGGCTTACTCGCCGGAGCGTGCAAGCCGCCTGACTTCAGTCAGTGCGGTGTATGACGTCCATAGTGGTTCAGTAGTAAACGGTTCGACGAACCTTCACAGAGGATAACACATATGTTTTATTTTGTCAAGCGGGACCCGCGCCCGCTCCTCCCTCCCTGGTCTTGCCAGAAAGGACGCTCGGCGGGGAAGGAAAGTTGCCTCCCTCATACGCATTTAAGCTAAGCACCCTCTTCTGGCATTCCAATGCCCAATAAGCTGGCATCCAGCCACAATTGGTAGGTATTGGGATACTGCTTGCGCCGATTCACGAAGGTCGCCATTGAAAAGGTGCCCATCACAGGCTCCTTGACGGTCGGGGATGCTCGTGGTACTATATCAGGGTGATGCTGGCCGGGGTAGCTCAGCGGTCAGAGCGAACGACTCATAATCGTTAGGTCGAGGGTTCAATTCCCTCCCCCGGCACCACCTCTTTCCTCGCTTGCTGTGGCCTCCCCCCTTCAGAGCAGCGTTGAAGGCCCATGCCACTCCTGGTTGATGGACATAACTTGATTGGACAGATACCCGGTCTCAGTCTGGCTTCGCACGACGATGAAGCCCAGTTGGTGATGCTGCTGCGGCGCTATGCTGCGCGGAAACGAGGGCGGCGCATTGTGGTCGTTTTCGACCGGGGGGTCTATGGGCACCCGCACAATCTCAATGGCTACGGGGTTGAATGTTACTTTGCGAAGTCGCCGCGGGCCGCAGACGACGAACTCATCCGCCGCATCCGGTCTATCAAGCGGCAGGGTGCCTGGCAGGTGGTGACTTCTGACCGGGCGGTAGCCGGAGAAGCCCGCGCCCGCAAGGTGCAAGTTATTTCCGCCCATGCGTTTGCCCGCCTGTTGCTCAAGCCCGGGAACCCCACGGTGCGCCAGGAGGATAAGTACCGGGAACACCACCTCAAGCCGCACGAGATTGAAGAGTGGCTGCGGCTGTTTGGGGCCGAGGATGAGTTGTGACGGTTTGAGGGAGCCAACATGCCCCACCCCTCACCGATATTCCTGAGAGGTGGCATATTCCAGCAACCCGTCCACGACCATCTGGTCGCGCCCCCTGGTCTTGGCGAGGTAGAGCGCCCGGTCAGCCGCTTTGACCACCGCTTCGTCCGTGTCGCCATGCTCCGGGAATATGGCAACCCCCAGAGAAGCCGTAACGGACCGGAGGGCTTGCCCATTGTGCTGAACTTGCACGTTCCTGATATGGACAAGCAGTTGTTCGGCTCGCTGGCAGGTCTGTTCCAGGGTAGCCCCTGGAAGAATCAAGGTGAACTCTTCCCCTCCATAGCGGCAGACGATATCTTCGGCGCGGGTCTGGGTTTGCAGCGTGGCGGCCAGCGTGCGGAGGAGTGTGTCGCCCCCATCGTGCCCATAGGTATCGTTGAACTGCTTGAAGTGGTCAATGTCGAGCATAATGACCCCCACCGGGTGCTGGTGACGGCTGGCCCGCTGCAACTCCCGTTTCAGGGTCTCATCCAGGTAGCGGCGGTTAAACAGACCGGTCAACGGGTCTCGAATGGCCTGGTTGCGGAGCCGCTCACGCAGCTGGAGGTTCGAGAGTTCCAGCGCCAGTTTTCGGGCGGTGGTGAGGGCCAGATGTTCCCAGAGGTCGCGCACCGACGGGGAGAGGTGCGGGCCATTGCGCAGGTGCAGCACACCCATCATTTCTCCGTGGGCGATGAGCGGAACACACACATAAGGCATGGCTTCCCGCGAGATGGAGCTATCAATGGGGCATCGGTGGCATCTTTGGGTGCTCTGCGGGTCGTGAATCAGGTGCAGATGGTGCCCATGGGCCATCGGGCACAGGTGGGAGGCGATGGTCTGCAACTTCGGTGGATACGGTCCCCACCGCGCCGCGAGGGTCAAATCGCCCCCTGGAACGGTCATATACAATGCTCCCGACTGGTGGGGAAAGAGGTGGGCAACGGTGTGTTCCACGATGGTATAGGCATCCTCCAGAGAATCACAGAAGTGAATCTTGTTGCCCATCTCGTTGAGGAGCATGATATCATGGTTGCGCTGCGTTAGCTCATCAACCGAGTGTTTGAGCTGCTGGTTTGCCTGCTCCAGGGCCTCTTGCGGTTGCTTGAGGTCGGTAATGTCACGCGAGATGCTGAAAAAGACATCTCGATGGTCCCAGTTCCCGTGGGTCACACGCGTCTGGACGGGGATGAGCATTCCGTCCTTCGCTTGCAGCGGAATGGTGCATACTGCGCCCTTGCCCGACATCATCGCAATGATGGCATTCAACGCTTCGTGCTGCTGGTGCGGGGGGTAGATATTCAACATGTGCATGTTCTGCAAGGCTTCCGGACTATACCCCAGGCGATGATAGACCACCGGGTTGGAGTGCAGGATATGCCCATCCACATCGAATACGAAGAGGAAATCATCCAGTTTGTCGAAGAGGGTCTGCAAGCGGTGTTCGCTCTCGCGGAGTTCCTGTTCTTTCTTCTGGCGTTCCCGTACTTCTTTCTGGAGAGCATCGTTTGCTTTTGCCAGTTCGAGGGTCCGCTCCTGGACCCGCCGCTCCAGCTCGATATTCATCCGGTGCAGCGCGTCTTCCGCCTGTCGGCGTTCGGTCATCAGGTGGGTGACAATCTGTTCAAGCTCGGCGATGCGCTGCCGCAGGGTAGTGGTTTCGGAGAAGGTTTCCGTCGCTTCCCCTGGTATGATTTCTGTCTGCACGGATGTCACGTTTGTCATCCTGGTTCCTCTGGTCGCGTGTCGGAATGAACGTCGGCCCGGTGGTGTTTGGCGGCCTTGCTCTGGTGGAACGTTTCAAGCTGCTGGCCTCCTGGGAAGAGCACCAGACGACCGGGTATCGTTTGCATCTATTGTACCATCATACTGCCCTCCAACGCCTCTTCACCCGGTGAGTGCGCCTTTATCTGATACAATGAAGACACAGCGAGGCCAGCCCGGACCTGCGATGACCCGATAGGGCAAGGGAAGGAGCCGTCTTCTATGGGGGTGATTGACGAGATCAAAGCCCGCCTGGATATTGTCGAAGTGATTGGGGAGCACGTATCGCTGCGCAAGACGGGCCGGGCCTACCTGGGCTTCTGCCCCTTTCATTCGAATACCCGCACCCCGGCCTTTACCGTCTACCCCGACACCCAGAGCTTCTACTGTTTCGGGTGCCATGCGGCTGGCTCCGTGTTCGACTTTGTGATGCGCCAGAAGGGGGTGGATTTTCGGGAGGCGCTCCAGGAGCTTGCGCAGCGGGCCGGGGTCTTGCTCCAGGAGCGTGGCCCCGAGGAGCAGGCCCAGGACCAGCGCCGCGCTCGCCTGCTCGACCTGAACCAGGCCGCGGCCCGCTACTTCCACTATCTCCTGGTTCAGCACCGGCGAGGGCAGCCGGGGCGTGATTACGTCGAGCGGCGAGACATTGCCCCCCCCATGATTGAGATGTTCCAGCTCGGGTACAGCATGGATGCCTGGGATGGTCTGCTGCGATACCTCACCGAGCGCAAAGGGTTTGCCCCGGAGGAGGTGGCGGAAGCGGGCCTGGTCATCCAGCGGGAACAGGGTGGGTGGTATGACCGGTTTCGCGGTCGGCTGATGTTCCCCATCCACACGCTGAAGGGAGAGATTGTCGGGTTCGGGGGGCGGGCACTTGGCGACACTCCTCCCAAATATCTCAATACCCCTCAGACCGTGCTCTTCGAAAAGAGTCAGGTGCTCTATGGACTGCACCAGGCGCGTGACGCTATCCGCGGGGCGGACGCGGCGGTGGTGGTCGAGGGCTATATCGACGTGATAACGGCTCACCAGCACGAGCTACCGAATGTGGTTGCCCCCCTCGGGACTGCGCTCACGGCGGGGCACGTTGCCCTGCTCAAACGGCTCTCGCGCAATGTCTACCTGGCGCTAGACGCCGACGCCGCCGGGCAGCGGGCGACCCTGCGCGGTATCCAGACATTGCAGAGCGCCCGAGAGACAGGGGAGGAAGAGGCTGAAGGCGGGGTGAAACCTGTGGTCACGGCGCAGGGGTTGGTGCGGTGGGAGCGTGATATGACCCTGCGCATTATCAAGCTGCCCCCGGGTCAGGACCCCGACGAGGTCATCCGCGCCAACCCGCAGCGCTGGCGCGACCTGGTGGCCTCGGCGGTGCCGGTGGTGGATTTTTACCTCGAAGCCTACACCACTGACCTGGACCTTGCAGACGCGCACCACCGCCGGACTGCCCTGGAACGGCTGTTGCCGGTCATCGCGCAGCTTGACGCAGTGCAGCGGCGCATCTACCTGGAGCGGCTTGAGCAGATGGTCGGGGTGCGGGCGGAACTGCTCCTCGGGATGGTCCACGAAACCCACCAGCGGTTGGAGCGGGAGAGCCGCCAGCGAGAGCGGGAGAGCCGCCAGCGAGAGCAGGAACGTTCTGTCAGCCGTTCCCCCCCCCCACCCGCGGAGGAGCGACCGGGCGAGCGGGCAATCCAGGGGGCTTCAGCAGGGGAGCAGCGGCAGGTTCCCCGTCCCGCACGGTCCGGGCGGTTTGCGCTCCCCGACCCGCGCCTGGTCGCACGGGGCTACCGCGCTCCTCCCCCGCCGCCAGACCACGAAGACTACCTGATAGCGCTTATGCTGCGCTATCCCTCCACCCGGGGGGCGGTAGAAACGGCCATTGCCGAGGACCTCGCCGCCTTTCCGCGGGTGGGTGCGATGCTCGGGAGTGGGATTGGCCGCCTGCTGGAACGACCCGAAAACCGGCTGCTCTGGGAGGCGTGGGTCAATGCCGGGTCGCCTCCGCTTACAACCCTTCCCAACGAGCAAGAACAGGGCGACCCATCGAGACTGAGCGAGTGGATAGGGGAACTGGACGAGTTTGTGCGGGCGCACGTTGCGACCCTGGCGGCCCTGGCGCTTCCCACCACGGTGGAATACCAGCACCTTCAGGATGCCCGAAAGAGCGCCCGCCAGTTGCAGATAGCGCAGGCTCGCCACCGCGAACGGATACTGCGCTATCAGGTTGCCGAGATGGAGCGGGAGGAGTCGGAGGATGAAGGGGAAGGGGAAGGGGAAGGAGAAGGACATCGAGAGCGTGTCGCCTCTCTGACGGAGCTATATCGGTACCTGGAGTTTCTCCGACGACCACCGCATGGAAAGTGGTATGATTTGCGTGACGTTGTGGGGAGGGGGCAATCGTGAACGATTTCAACACAGAACGTATTCTGATGGGAACGGCAGCGGCTCCGGGGATAGCGATTGGCCCGGCGCTGCGCTATCGCCAGCCGGCTCTGGCCGGGCACGGGTTTCGCCTGGTGCAGGCCGGGTCGCGCTACCGAGAAACGGGGACCGCGCACCTTGAGATACAACGGCTTGATGAGGCCATCGCCGCAACCGATGCGGTGATGCGAGAGACCGAGTCCCGGCTCCAGTCCGAGGGGCGGGGAGCCGAAGCGCACATTTTCGAGTCGCACCGGGCGCTGCTCCACAACCCCGGGTTGTATGACCGGGCCGTGACGCTGATTAGCAAGGCTGGTTGGCGGGCCCCCGATGCCATCGTGGAGGCGGGGGAACACCAGGCGGCTCCCCTTGGTGACACCGACAATCCCTATCTGAAAGCCTATGCTGCCAATATCCGCGACGTGGTTGGGCAGGTGCGGCGGTTTCTGGTGCGCGAACAGACGTTGTCCGACCTTCTGACCCGTCCTGCCATTGTCGTCGCCGACGACCTGGGGCTTTCGGAATGGATGGATGTGCCACGGGAGCGGTTGTTGGGGTTGGCGCTGGCGGCGGGTGGCCCCACCGCGCACTCGATGATTATGGCGCGGTCTCTGGGTATCCCCACGGTTATCGGGCTTGGGGTGGCGGCGCTCAAGACGCTGCAAGATGGGGAGATGGTGGCGCTGGATGGGGCAACGGGACGGCTCATTGCTGCGCCTTCGGAAGAAACCACCACCCACCTGCGGGTAGTGGCAGCAGAACTGACTGAGCAGCAGGCAGTGATGCACCGCCAGCGTGACCTTCCCAGTGTCACCCGCGATGGGCAGCATGTGGTGCTCCTGGCGAATGCCGGAACGGTTGTTGAGGCACAGACCGCCCGCGAGTGGGGCGCGGCGGGTATCGGGTCGCTGCGGACCGAGTTGCTGTTCCTGGGGCGACCGAAGCTCCCCGACGAGGAAGAGCAGCTGGCGCTGTATCGGGCCATTGCCGCAGAACTGCCGGGGTGCCCGGTGACGATACGGACGCTCGACGTGGGGGGCGACAAGCACTTGCCATCGTTCCCCCTGCCCAGAGAGAGCAACCCCTTTCTGGGGTGGCGGGGCATCCGTATCGGGTTGAGCCAGCCGGAGCAGATTTTGCTGCCGCAATTGCGGGCGATGCTGCGGGCGGGGGCCGACGCCGATGTGCGGATTGTGCTGCCCATGGTGACAACCGTATCGGAGGTGCGGAAGGTCCGGGCCCTGCTTCAGCAGGCGCACGGTGAACTGGTTGCGGCGGGGGTGTGCTGCTGCGCCGTTCCCCGGTTTGGCGTGATGGTTGAGATACCGTCGGCGGCGCTGGTGGCTGACTGCCTGGCACGGGAGTGCGATTTTCTGAGCATCGGGTCCAATGACCTCATTCAGTATACGCTGGCCTGTGAACGGACCAACCAGCGGGTGGCCAGTCTGTATCAGCCGCTCGAACCCGCGGTGCTGCGGCTGATAGCCAACGTGGTCGAGGCAGCGCACCGCTATGGGCAACGGGTCTCGCTGTGCGGCGAGATGGCGAGCGACCCGAATTTGACCGCGCTGCTCATCGGGATGGGTGTGGATGAGCTAAGCTGCACGCCGGTGGCGCTGCCGCGGGTGCGGGCGGCGGTGCGGGCAACCCTGGCGGCAAAGGCGCGGGAACTGGCGCAGGCGGTGTTGCAGGCGGCGTGTCTGGATGAGGTCGAGGGGCTGATCCAGCGATTTGAGGGTGAGCATTGAGCCACTCCCCGGTTCGAAATGCAGCGGTTTCGCTGCCGACCCGATACCGACCCTGACCAGGACCGGACATCCAATCCCGGTCCTGGTCACAGCTTCATAGGGGGCTTTCTTGCTCCGCTATGAAGAATCGCGGGCCGTGGTCAGCACCATAGACCTGGACATGGACTTGCCGAGCCGGGCGTTACGCACCAGCAGCGTGATATTGGCTGAACCGGCGATAAGTTCGATACCCTGGACCAGATAGAACTCTATACTAAAGGCTCCCTGCGTGGCAAGCCAGGCCAGAATCAGCGCACACGGCACCAGGATGAACACGCCATTGGCAGCTATCAGCGCCATACGCCGCCGCTTGCGCCGGATGATGGGGGCCGTGCTGGAGCCTGCCAGCCGCGTCCCGGAAATCCCGATGGTCGCCATGGTGAGGACCAGTATTACTAATCCATAGGCAATCCCCTGTTTCACCGTGGTAATGAACGACGGGTCGCCGCTGAGTTCGGCAATGATGGTGGTAGTGAGAAAGATGCTGATAGTCAGAATTGCCAGCGCGCTGCTGATGGCATGAAGGTTCCTGAGTTGTGCGCGTCCATGTGGTTGCATGGGTTTCTGTTCTCCTTTCCATTCCCTACTATTCGTGGTTGTTAAGATGACAGTTAACAATCGACACGACCCGAAATGTCCCTCAACTGGTCGTTTCGGGTGACTCCTCTGACACTTCGTCGCCCAGTCGCAGGCGCAGGGTGTGCAGGAGGGTGAGCAGGTGGCGGGCTTCGTCTTCGGACAACACCCCGAGAATGGGGGCAAAGTGCGCGTAGAGTTGTGCTGGTACGGTCTGGCGCAGATGCTCGGCCTGCTCGGTCGGGGCAATCAACGTGGCGCGGGCATCGGTAGGATGGGGGTGCCTGACAATCCATCCATCCCGTTCCAGACGGGCCAGAATCCGTGAAACACTGTGCTTGTCCTTCAGGGTCAGGTGGGCAATCTCGTTCTGATTGAGCTGCTCATTCGTTGACCAGAGCGCCCGCATGATCTGCCACTGTTCGGGGGTCATCTGGTAGTCTGCCAGGGCGTGGATCAGCTCTTTGCGAAAAAGCAGCGCAACCCGATAGATATTAAAGCCCAGGGCATCGTTGAGTTCAGATGGGATATGATAGGGTGACATCGCTCCTCCATTAGTTGTCTCGACAACTATATAACGTGGTGGTATTATACGTTATCCAGACAACCATGTCAAGCATGTCAAGGGGAAGAAATTTTCGTGAGATATTCCCCCCGCTGCTCATCACGGGGCACTCCCCGCCCGATATAGCATCGGACGAGGGATGCAACTTTCCTTCCCCACCGGGCGTCTTTTCTGGCAGGACCAGGGAGGGAGGCGCAGGCAGGTGGACCGCTTGACGGTCCCTATCTCTTTGGGGATGAAGGGACCGAGGTGCCCAGGGTGGCGCTGCGCGACGGGAACCGCGACGGATGGATAGAGGAACGCCCCATCACGGTGAGCAGCATGCTGACGGACTATAGCGACTGGCCATACTTGGCGCAGTGCTTTCGGTTGGAGTATCGGGCCACGGATCTGGCGACCGGCAAGATGTGTATCGCGGTGCGCTATGGCATCACGAGCCAGCCGCCAGAGGTGGCCAACCCGCATACCCTGTTGCGCCAGGTGCGGACAGAATGGGTGATTGAGACGGGGAATCATGGACGACGCGATGTGACGTTACATGAGGATGACACCATGATTTCCCAGAACACGGCCGCGCACGTTATGGCAACGATCAACAACACGGTCGTTGGGTTGGTGCTCAAACATGGCTACACCAACCTCGCCCATGCCCGTCGCGTCTGGGACTATACCATCGGTGCTTTAATACATAATGTCCGCACCAGGGAGTAAACATAAGACTTTGCAATGGCCATGGAAAAAGTGGAAAGTGCCACTTGCATCCGGTGCTCTTTTCTGCTATGATAGGGGCGGGTGAAAAAAGAGAGCGCCGAGATGGCGGAATTGGCAGACGCGCCAGGTTGAGGGCCTGGTGGGCAGCAATGCTCGTGTGGGTTCAAGTCCCACTCTCGGCACCAGGGCGATTAGCTCAGTTGGTAGAGCACCTCGTTTACACCGAGGGAGTCGGCGGTTCG
>DAOTUF010000459.1:0-1708 GCA_034437495.1 Chloroflexaceae bacterium
GGGGCTGGCTCGCGTACCCCAGGGTATCGTGACCGGCTGAACGGAGCCTCGAAAGGCCAGGTCTGGTCATACCCGGCTTACTCGCCGGAGCGTGCAAGCCGCCTGACTTCAGTCAGTGCGGTGTATGACACAGCAGAACCATTTCGGTCAGCAGGTTATTGAATTGTGTGTCCACAGAAACCTGAACCTACCCATAGCTCACGAAATACCAAAGTACGAATATTGTACCATGCTCTGCGCCCTGTCCTGGGAGGGTGAAAGAGCGCATGGGGACATCCCCAGTCCCCTGCATCTGGTATGGTATGATTGATAGCTATAGATAGGGAGAAGGTATGGAGATGAAAGGTCGTTTGCCGATATGAATAAGGAAAGGAGCAACAGAACCCCTATGGAAGGACCGGACAAGAGTGCTCGGGAACAGAACGTCGTCCTCTTTGCGGGAACTGCCCACCCCGCCCTGGCCGAAGCCATCGCCCACACCCTGCACATCCAGCCCGGTGCGTGCAGGGTGCAGCGCTTCCCCGATGGCGAAATCTCCGTGGAATTGCTGGAAACCGTGCGCCGCAAAGAGGTATTCCTTGTGCAACCCACCTCCCCACCCGTCAACGACCACCTGGTCGAACTGCTGGCGTTCATTGATACCTGCCGCCGCTCCTCCGCCGCCCGCATCACCGCGGTGGTGCCCTACTTCGCCTATGCCCGCGCCGACAAACGCCATGGCCGTCGGGAGCCAGTCACCGCCAGTATGGTGGCGACCCTGCTGCAATCGCTCGGGGTGGACCAGGTGGTGACGGTTGACCTGCATGCCCCCCAGATTGAGGGATTTTTCCACGTCCCCGTGGACAACCTGACGGCGGTGTCCCCCCTGTGCGAGGCGCTCCGTCCGCATCTCCCTGCCGACACCATCATCGTCTCGCCCGACGCCGGTCGGGTCAAACTGGCCACCAGATATGCCGACCATCTCGCCAGACCGGTGGCCGTGTTGCACAAACAGCGGCGCAGCGGAACGGAGACCACCGTCACCCATCTGGTGGGCGATGTACAGGACCACCCCTGCCTGATCATTGACGATATGATTGCCACCGGCGGCACCATTGCCGAAAGTGTGACGGCCCTGCTCGAAGCCGGGGCGCGACCCGACATTCGGATTGCCGCGACCCACGGACTGCTGCTTGGCAAGGCACAGCAAACGCTCTCGCACCCCGCTATCAGTGAAATATATGTCACGGACACCATGGTGCAGCACCACCAGCACTGGCCGAACCTGCGGGTAGTTTCCATTGCCGCCCTGATTGCCGAGGCTATCCAGCGCTTCATTGTGCGGGGGCAAATCCGCGACCTGGTATCCCAATAGCAAGCCACTCCGCGGTGGGGGGGCAGGCATTTCCGGGGTTGCATCCTCTCCACGTATCAGGTACAATAGGCTAACTCTGATAGGGACCGGAAGTAAATAGCGTCAACGACCACCCGCTGAAGCGGGTGGCTTGTGAAGCGCAAGCCGACGTTGACCAGTTCGCCCGCAAGGGCAGCCGATAGGGAGGTCACGAGACCCTGGGGTGTGTTGCCAGCCCCAGGCCCGCTCGCTGGTCGTTAAACAGGCAGACGGTCTCTGCTCGTGCGGCCAGCACGACAAGCCGCCCTATCTGAACGAGGCACCCGTGACCGCCGCAAGGCGAGTGGGTTTGCTGGTTTTCCCGCCGTAAGGCGA
>DAOTUF010000460.1:0-9069 GCA_034437495.1 Chloroflexaceae bacterium
CAAAACGATACACGACCTCCTCAAAGGTCTCCTGGTCACGGTGTTCCTCTGCAAATGTGTATACGCGAGCCAGTGAGATAAGGAGTTGGTCGAATGCATCTTGATACCGGTGTTCGTGATGAATCTGGATATCGGCTCGCTGCAACGCCACACGTCCACTGACGATTTGCCCATAGGCTTGGGTCTGCGCTAGGCTCAGAATGTGTTCTGCCCGTTGCACATAGTCCACCGCATCACGGTACTTGCCGAGCAAATTGGCAATGGTGGCCTTGCTCCCGAACAGGTCGGCCCGTTTGATATCATTACCGCCAAGCGGGATACGCAGCGCTTCGTCGAGCTTGGCATCGGCCAGACCTAAGTAGTGTTCACGCGCTTCATTCTTCCCTTGATGGGCGTAGAGGGCAGCGAGGTAACGATAGTACGAGGCCCAGCGGTTGAGCAATTCAGGCAACTGGCTCCGGTTGCCCTCCAGCAACGCATACGCCTCCCCGTACATCGCATCAATCGTGAGATCCGGCTCGTTTGATTTTTTCATATACGCCACCTGGAGTTGGGCGCGGGCCCATCGCACCAATCCCCGTACGCGTCTATCCCTCAACCCTTCTTGCTCGATGAGGTGTTCCGCTTCGCGGAGAGGATTTTCGGCAGCAAGATAATCCGTGCGCTCGATGTCAATCAATGCCCGCGTGTTGAAGAAGAGCACCTGTCGCTGGACGGGCAATATACGCCGGGTCGCAGGGGTACGAAGTATCTTATCCATGTGCAGTGAAAGCTGGCGTGCGGTGTCAAAATCACCTCGGCGGGTATAGGCATAGGCAAGATTATTGCGTATCTGCGCAAGCGTAACGGTAATATCATCGTTGAGCACGTGCTGCCGAGTGATGTGCCGTTGGTAACGCTCAAGGGTTCGTACGGCGTTCCGCCCGGCATCGAGCGCCTCATCGAGGCAGTTTTGCGCTCCGTACAACTGGCCCAGCGCGTTGTACGCATCACCGAGGAAGTAATCTCGACGGAGTTCAAGTAAACGATCAAGAAACTCTTTTTGACTTGTGAGAAGATGGGTGATTGTTTGACCAAGCAGGGTCATCTGCTGGATGTTCTCGTCGCGACTGGTGATACCCGCGTACATCCGCTTCAACCCCAACGTGACGAAGAGATAGTAATCCCACTCTCCGGACGACGGGTCGACCGGCACGCCCTCCTCGACGATGGGAATCAATCCTGTGGCTTGATACTGCTGCACGAGCCTTTGAGCTTCTGCCAGGGCCAGATCATGATACGAAAGCGTTCGCAGCAACGCGACATAGCGGACCCGTTCGTCGCGAAGAATGCGCTCTTCAGAGAGGCGAGACAACTTGAGGGTATCGCGGTAGGGACGTTCGCTGCCCCCGGCAACGACCACCTCGTAGTTGAGCGTGCGCCAGAAGGCATCGGAAAGTACCAGGGTCGGGTTGAGTACCCCCAGTTCGAGCAGGCGATCAATGTAGATGGCATACGTAAAATACCCCTGTTCAATCTCGCGGGTCATTTCATAGTACATGTGATTCGCCATAGTGCCCAGTAATTCATCGGTGGCCCCGTGCCCGGCTGCTTGCTGCACCGCCGTCTTGCTGACATCACACAGGTAATCAAGCGTTGGCTGCCGCAGCCCGAACGCATCCGGTTTGCGGCTGGCATCTATCATGGCAAAGATTTCGTCGTGCAAAAAGAGCCTGTCACTGCTCTGCTTCACCAGCGCTACCTGTGCAAGCTGGTCAATGGTCGCAGGATCATAGGGTATGGTTTCACGTTCAAAGATGGCCTGCAACTCGTTTTTGCGAATACCGCGTCGCGCATACACCAGAAAGTAGAGGCAATAGGCGAGCGTTTGCTGCCGCAGACCTTGCGCTGCGGCGAGTGGGTTGAGCAGGGTGGCAATCAGCCAGTCTTCAAAATCGGCGCGGCTCGTGCATACGTCAGGAGTTGCCGCGGGCAATCCTGGCGGCAGGGCGTCGGCAGCGCGGCGAGTTTCCGCATAGCAGGTGAGCAGCAGTGGACGCCCATCGGTGATTTGCTGCACGTCATACAGGTCAATATCCTCAGCGTCCACACGCTCGCCAATATACGCCCGGAGATAGTCCTGGATATCGGTATGGGTCGTGAAGGGGGTGAGCCGGTAGACGCTCTCGCGCAGGAGCCGCAGTTCGCGCAACCGATCCACCAGGATATTTCTGCCATCCCGTATGGGCCGTCCGCTGAAGAGCACCAGGGTGTGCCGCAAATGAAGCAACACCTGTTCTATCCACTGAATAACCAGGTCGACCCCGGCCGTTATTTTCAAGACTTCGGGGGGCGCGTCAAGGGCAGCAGTGCGGTTGATCAGGGCATCGGGGGGGGACCGGAAGAAGAGCGTTTCGAGAGTGTCAAAGGCGATAACCATCGGGCGCTGCTGTGAGAAGATATTCCACCCATCAATAAATGTTGTGCGTAGCCGTGCTCGTTCCTGCTCAATGATTTCAGTATTCCGACTTTCTTGCGCTTGCTGATAATGGCGATATGCTGCTTGATAGGAGGCGAAGGCCCGGTCAACATCCTCGGCAGGAAGCCGATACCAGAGAGAAGCACCAGCAGGCGGTTGTTTCAACCCATCAATCAACCGTTGTTCAATAACGAGTGGGTCCCGATTTTCAAATGTGTAGAAGTCAAGCAATTCAGCACAGCAAAAGGGAATCGGCTTCGTTTTCTCTGACTGATGCAGAATAGTCGGCGCAAGCTGAAGCAGGCGGGTTTTTCCGAGGCCACCCTGACCCTCAAAATAGAGCGCAATGCATTCTGGATGCGACGTTATCTGAGCGGCATACTGGACCAACAGGTTTTTAGCTTCGTCGCGCCCGATATAGTGGGGCAATCGCTCGAACGATTCAGGTTGAGCTATCATGTTCCTCTCCCTCTCTGATCCTTGCGCGGCGTGAACCTGAAACATGCTCGTCTTCGTTCAGCAGGTTACGCGCCGCTGGTTCCAGGGTAAACTGCTGGCTGTGCTGGTCATACTGCACCAGACCCGCTTCCTGAATGGCGCGAATGATGCCTCGTCGCGCCGACTGGTCTACGCCCGCCTGCTGCATCATGGAGCGCAGGTCGGTCGTCGTGAAGCAGTCGTGCTGGTCAGTCCGCTGAGCAATATCAGCAAGCAGCACTTTTATACCGCCAGGATAGGCCGTTTTGACCGGGGCAAGCGTCGGGTTATTGTTCCAGGTGGCAAGGATACGCTGCTGCACAGCTTGCCTCCGCTTCCGCTGTTCGGTCGTTAGGGGCTGTGCGGCGGTCGTCGTGTGCGCCTGGATCTCCGTGTCAACCACCGATAGCCGACCGGTCTCATGCAACCGGTGCACCACTTCTTGATCACGGTAGAGGCTGACAGCAAGGAGGGAACCAGGTAGTCCAGACGCCTGGAGCAAATCTTTCAGGTGGGCTTCCCACGCACTCCGCGCATCTTCCGGGTCTGAAGCGAGAAACGGCGTGGTAGAGTAATAGAGCCACTCCAGAAACGAGCGCAATTTCTCGGAGGTCGCGCTGCCAGCGCGGGCACGCTGGTCGTATATCTCTGCCGCACGGTTGGCGATGGCCTGGTAGTGTTGCGAGTCGTGCCTGGAGACGTGCTGTGCGAGGGTGTGGCGCAGGTGTTGTATCAGGCGCTCGGTGGTGTCGCTCACGTGGATGTACTGCTTTTGCCGCCAGGTGGTCAATGCAGTTCGCAGCATGCCGCGCCGCTCACGCGGGTCGTGCGGCAGGGTCAGCACCGCCTCAAGCGCCGGTAGCGTCAGCAACTCCATCATGACGTCAATCTGGAACATCCGCAACCACCCGCAATAATAGAGCAACGGGTCACTGTCGGGCAATGTCGCAAGAGGCAGGGCAACAGATGGGGGCACCGGCCAGTCGCCCACCTGCTTCTGAAACTCTCGGACCTCTTCTTTCAAGGTATAGGGATAGAGTTCCTCGTCAATGAGGGCGGGGATAATGATGGCAGGGACTTGATATCCACCGTGTTGGGCAAAATAGGCCGCAGCTTCAGCCGCAGTGAAGGGGGGAATGTCTTGTCTGGTGCAGGCGTTTCGCAGGAGCCAGTAATCCCAGGATAATGCATCATGACTCGCACAGACAATCAGGGCAGGCTGCTCGCTGAGCGGGGTGAGGAGTTCTTTCTGGATCCATTTCCAGGCCTGTAACTCATTGATATGATCGAGCAGCACCACGAGCGGCGACGCTGCATCAACATCATCTACGCTCATTCGCAGCACCGCACGCAGCGAGCCGTCGGGGGACGAGACATCGTCAATGGCACAGGCGTCCACTGGAACCTGCTCAAAGGAAAGATATTCCAGGGCTTCAACCCTCTCGTTCAGGTGTGTGATGATGTCACTGAGCGAGGTCGGAGCAGGATCACCTGGAGACTCCGGTTGTGGCGCAAAGTCAATCCAGACGACGGGCACCGTAGGAGCAAGGTGCTCATAGAGCAACCTGAGCACCTTGGACTTCCCGGTATCTTTCAGGCCGGTCAGATTCACAATGACCGCTTCGTTGTGCTGCGAGGGGCGCAGGCTCAGGAGAGATGCGACGACCGCCGGGCGTGGTATGATTTTTTGCTCGCTGGTCATGGGGTATGCGTTCCTGCCGCTGCCTGAGTACCTGTCATGTCATGATGGTCCGCAGTTCTGCTCTCATCAATAAGCATACGACTTCCTCGCATGTTCCTCAAGGAAACGCGGTGGAATTTTCGTGGAAGTTCAGCCGTGTGCCTCGTCCTGCTGGTCTGTACGCTTCGGTGCCACCGGGGGCGTGTCGCGGTAGTTGCAGAGGACGTAGCCTATCCCCGATTGTACGCGAATGTAGGTATCCATGTCGGCATCGCCAATGCACAACTTTTTGCGCAAGCTGCGTACGGCTTTGTACATGCGATCCTTCGGGTCGCCGCCATCCCCAGGATCGCTGCCATACAGAGCTTCTATCAGTTCATCATAGGTCACGGTTTTGCGGCGGTTTTGCCAGAGAACGTCCATGCACTTCCGATCCAGTCCGGTCAATTCGCTATATGGCTGATGACCCAACCACACCATGCCGCGCTGATCGAAATACAGGGGGGGAAGCACCGGTGATGCTGGTTCCTCCACAGGCAGGGATGCAATAGCCTGCGGTGGTTCGCGGGTGCTGACGGAGAGGACCTGCTGTATCGTGCGGGGGGGAATCAAGCTGTCGGTCGTTGCTGCCTGCTGGCAGTGGAGGGTAATTATCTCGCGGGCCAGGTCAATCATACGGCGCGGTGAACCCTGGGCCGCTTGTGCGAGTTGCTGATCAACAGGCGTCGGCTGTGGCTCACACAGGTCTTGAAACGTGCGGACGACCGGCTGCGTATGCTTCGAGCCGCGGCTATAGGTCTCCAGGCGCAGTTGCAGCATGCGTCCTAACTCGGTTTCACTCCAGGTGAGCACATACACCGGAATACGATCCAGACGGCCTATCTGGTGTTCCCGCATCACCGGCTCAAGGTTGGCCGGAAGAAAAAACTTGAACGCAAACCCGCACTCCTGGAGGACCCCCGGCGCATCAAGGAGCGGACTGAGTAAGGTTGCGGCGCGGAGTGGATCGCGGCGCGTATAGGCAGTTTCGTCTATTCCGTCTATCAGGAAATAGACGCTCACGAAACCAGCGGCCCGGACCAGGGTACTCAGCACTTGCAGGCCTTCTTTGAGTGAGAAGCGTTTGGCTCGCACGTGTTGTACGAGCGGAGCAAGCAGCGGTGTTTCGTAGATACCATACTGGTAGGCAACCATTGGCACGGCAACCAGCAGCAGGGCATACAGTTGCGATTGCAGGTCGGGATGCCCGGCAAGGGGAACAACATCACGTTTGCTGCTCTGGATCTCGTGCATCAACTGGGCCAGGGTAGCTTCTTGAATCAGGGCAAGGTAGCGTTCGCTTGTGTCAAGAACGTGCGCGTTTTCAAACAGGAGATCAAAACTGGTGAAGGCAACAACCAGTGGCGACACTTTTCTACGGCTGGCAATCTGGGCAATTTGCAGACGGTGGGAAGACTTGCCATACCCCTGGGGGGCAAACAGGATGAGGCTTTCCGGATTGAGCGGGTCGCCAAACAACTGCTCGAACCACGGCACCTCCACGAAATAGCCGGGCAGGTCTCGTTGCTCCTGTTCAGCATTGGTCCACTGAAAGGGATGTGTGCTGGCTCGGAAGCCCTTTTCTTGCAGAAATGCTTCAACTGTAATTGCCACGATGGGGTCTTTCATCTGTAGAGGGACGCGTGTTCATCATCGGATAGATCGGCTAATACCTCGTGAATAGTAGACCAACGGATCGGTGACGGACGTTGAGCATGCTTCTCGCTGCAATGCTTTGCAAGGATACTGGTAATGAGGTGCATCAACCTGCCGGGCCGTTGTTGGGCATAGCGGATCAACAGGTCATCAACACTTTCACGTCGGGTAGATGCATGAGACACATTGGACTCGCACAGCCAATCGAAGCGTTCCGGACCATTGAGTGGATCGTTGACCGCTGTTCCACCGGTCAGGGGGTCACTGCGTGGGTTATGGTTTCTTAATCTCAGCAACACCATTTCTCGCAAGTTATCATCGGTCCAGGTCAGTTCGTGGGTATTCATGAAGTGGGTCAACTCTGGATCAGCCTGCTCACGTAGGGCGGCGGGAAGGAAAAGGATGACCGCCAGACCATAATCGTGTAAGCTCCCAAGCGATTGGATCAAAGGATTGATGACAGATCGGGCCTGTTCTCCGTTCGCCTCAAAGATCTGATTGTTAATGTCGTCTATCAGGATGATCGCATGCTTCAATCCCCCGGACTTGAAGATCTTCGATACCATGTCCAGGCGTTGAAACCCATCACGATGCCTGATGCGCTCTCGCAGCACCTCCATAGTGGATGGCGGCTGCAATGCATCAGGAGGATTGTCTGCGTGGGTGATATCGCAAAGCCCCCACAGTTGGTCGGCCTCGTGGCGATGGTCGCGCAGCTTTTTCAGACGCTTCGGTTCGCACCGCAGTCTCCCGACCAGTTCATTGAGGAGTTGCGGGAGAAGCGCCTGGATCCAGTTCTCAATGGTAATACGTTGCCCCGATTGCATATAGTGCTGGATTTGTTCGACGCGCAGACGAACCGTCAGGATCCCACCACTACTGCTGCCCCGATATTCTTTCTCTATCATCTTGCAGAGCGCCGTTTTGCCGGTGCCTTTCGCGCCGAATACGACGTGGCTGGTCGGCAGCCTGACCGATGAGACCAGGTTGCGGTAGATACCTGGGGTACAGAAGACCTGCTCAAGCGAGTCTTCAGTTTCCGCCGCTGCGCCCTTTGGAAATGCATCCAGATACCTACAGGGGTCGTAGATGGTGTCAGCAGGGAGATGGGTCGGTGCGGCAGCGACCAGGGTCCGGTAGAAGTCCTCGATTTGTTGAGCGCTCAGCACGCTCATACAACGGTCGCTGGTGAGATTGACTATCCTGGTCAGTTCGTGCCAGGATGAGATGATCAGGACGTAGCGGTTGACATTGCGTGGCAGCACGCTGCCCAGGTGCTTGAGCGCGTCAAGACTATCAATGCCGCTGAAAATCAGGAGGCGCTGCCCGTGCTCCTGCCAGGCACGCTGAACCGCAGCCAGTTTCTGTGGCTGGTCCAGGCTATCGAAATCGGTCCGTGCGTGGATAGCTGTTGCACTTCCATAGTGGATCACCTGAGCAGTGATATCCTCACCTTCTGTATTCTGATCGAACCAGAATACGTCACCAGCAAAAGAAGCTCCGTGCCGGGCCACAAACTCGCGGACCACTGCCACATAGTGGGCGCTGTCAGGATGATTACGCGCAGCCAGTATCACAATGCGTTGACCGGGACTGCCTCCCTGCGGCAGCGTGTGCCCGTGTGGAGCCTGCGACGGCCCTATCAGACCCGCAAGGGACTGAAGGTCGTGGTTAAGGTTTATCTGGTTGATCGGTTCTCTTTCGTAGTAACTGAACGGCACAGAACCGTGGAAATCACCCTGGGGGACATCCGATTTCACGACAATTGAGGGGAACGTTGCTACCAGGAGCATGGCGGGAATCATATAGGCGACCTGCGCCGATTCATCGGCGGCAACTACCATCCCCACGACACCGTTGAGCTGAGTATCCCAGACTGGCGTACCGCTGAAGCCACGACGAACGAAATAGCCGTGTTTTTGGGTATCGTTGATCTGTATCCAGCCGTTCGCCTGGGGACCAAGCAACTCACCTTTTGCCCAATCGCCGGTATCTGATTTTGCGGGAAAGCCGAACGCGCCAAAGGGATGCTCCCAGAGACTAGCACTGATCATCAGGGGGACAGGGCGACTGGCCTGCGGAGGTTGGAAAGACAACTCAAGCACTGCAATGTCAACATCGGCATTCCAGTAGAGGACACAAGCCGAGCAGGATGGATGCTGCGCCAGCAGGGGAAAGTCCAATGCTACTGTGGCAGAAGGCTTTTCCACAGTGTTTCGCGGGATATTGAGCGCATCTGCCACGACATGGGCACACGTGATAACCTGCTGGGGAGCATTGAGAAACCCGACACCAACTATCTTCTGACGATGCGCATTCCAGACACGGACCATTGCTGGCTTGAGTTGTTCTTCCATTTTCATTCCCCAAACTTATGACGGTTCTGAGGACTTCTTCCACTTCAGCGTCACGGTGTAATTCACTTCGGCACTGGCCTTGACAACAGCAAACAAACCACCGGACGTTGCGACTTTGATGCCAAACGTCACTTCCACCTCATCCATCTCAAGCGCAGCTAACTCCTGGCGGAAGACCATCACGGAGCTTTTTACGCCCGCGAGCGCTTCAGCAAACCTCCGGTCCGCTGGAACCACCTCGTTCCCCGCCTCATCGCGTGATGCTTTCTGGATACCGCTCTGTTCATCACCCGTTTCGACCAGCAGTTCCGTACCATCCTCCAGTACATACTTCATGTAGGTTGACATACCTGCCTCCTTCCTGTTGCATAATTCCAGTGCAGCAAAACACTCCCTCAACT
>DAOTUF010000461.1:0-10637 GCA_034437495.1 Chloroflexaceae bacterium
GTGGGGTTTGCCTGTGAATTGATTATCATCTTTCTGAAGGACACACCCGATAAGCTAGCGGCTCTGCGCCAGTCTTTTGCCAGGGGGGATACGGCTTCGCTCTTCCGCGTGGCGCATACGCTGAAGTCAAGTAGTGCCCAGTTGGGAGCGATGAACCTGTCGGCGCTGTGCCGGGAACTGGAGATGATGGAGAAGGATGGCAGCCTGGAGGGGGTGGAGGAGATGATTTTCTATCTCACCCGGGAGTTTGAACGGGTGGAACACGCCTTGCGGGAGAAACTGGGGCTGCTATAATGGGGCGTAGCAGTCTCCTTTTCCCTGGATAGGTATAGGTGATACTATGACTTCAGGACGTTCCGAGTTCTTCAAGGGTGTCAGGGCGGAGTCCCCTATTCTCGTGGGCGTGGTTCCCTTCGGTCTCATCTACGGGGTGTCGGCAGTGAGTGCGGGTCTTTCTCCCCTTGCGGCCCAGGCGATGTCCTTCATCGTACTGGCGGGGTCGGCGCAGA
Organism: Chloroflexaceae bacterium; assembly: GCA_034437495.1. Classification (GTDB taxonomy): domain Bacteria; phylum Chloroflexota; class Chloroflexia; order Chloroflexales; family Chloroflexaceae; genus JAAUSY01. The sequence continues at coordinate 510 of DAOTUF010000461.1, forward strand.
TAGTGATGACCCGGCTTATCGGGGCGGGAGCGCCTCCCCTGGTGACGATTGTCACCGCGCTGATGATCAACCTGCGCCATATCCTCTACAGCGCCTCGCTCTCGCCCTATGTGCGGCATCTCAGCCCGCTCTGGCGGTGGTTTCTGGCCTACCTGCTCATTGATGAGTCCTATGCCGTGGCCATCTCGCGCTACCACCGGGAGGGGGTCAATCCACAGGCGCACTGGTATTTTGTGGGGGCGGGGGCAGCGCTGTGGGTTTCGTGGCAGGTCAGCACGGCGTTGGGGATTGTCCTCGGCGCGAGCATCCCCCCCGGCTGGTCGCTGGATTTTGCGGTGGCGTTGAGCTTCATTGCGCTGGTGGTGCCTATGCTGCGCGACCGTGCCAGTGTGGTGGCGGCGCTGGTGGCGAGTGTGGTCGCGGTGGTCGCCTTCGGGCTGCCCTATAAGCTGGATTTGCTGGTGGCGACCCTGGTCGGGATGGGGGTAGGTCTGGTGGTTTTGTGGAGAAGGCCCGGTACGGGCGCATGATCTGGTGAGACCCGTATGACTATCTGGCTGATACTTGTTTGGGTCGGGGCGCTGACGTATGCGATGCGGGCGTCGTGTATCGGGCTTCTGGGGAAGGTGGAGATGCCCCCTGCCGTCCAGCGGGCGCTGCGGTTTGTGCCGGTCACGGTGCTGCCCGCGATGATAGCCCAGGAGATCGTAGTCGTTGACGCGGCTCCTGATGTCTCGCTGCACAACCCGCGGCTGCTGGCGGGGGTGCTCGCTATCCTGGTGGCGTGGCGAAGCGGGAACGCGGTGCTGACGATTGTGGTGGGGATGGGGGCGCTGCTGGTTCTCCAGGCGCTCCCTGTGCTATAATGCCCCCGTACGTGCGCCGCTCTTGTGCCAGGATATGGCCCCCCGCGTCCGGAGCGCGGGGAGCCGCCGGAATATCATTGTAGACTTCATGGTCTACGGTGCAAGGGTACCATGAACTGCCCACTTTGTCAACAGGTGTCCTGGTGAAGCGTTTTGGAGCAAAGCTGCGGAAACTGCGGGAGCAGCGAGGTATGTCGCTGCGAGAACTCAGCGAAGTATTCGGCTTTGACAAAGCCCACTTGCACAAACTGGAGCAGGGGCAGAAGAAGCCCCACGCTGACCTGCTCCTCCGGATAGCCGAATACTTCGAGGTGAGCCTGGACGACCTCATGCGCGACGAGCGCGAGGTGTAGGCAGTCGGGTAGTCAACGTCGGCTTGTGAAGCGCAAGCCGACGTTGACGTTCGATACCTCCCCTCCTCCCTAAAACACTATCTTGCGCCGGTGCATGGCAATGCTCTGGAGGAGGCCAATCGCGGCCAGTATCATGATAGTGAAGCTGCCTCCGTAGGAGATGAAGGGCAGCGGGATGCCCGTCACCGGCATAATGCTCATCGTAACCCCGACATTGACCATCACATGGGCCAGGATCATCCCGAAGATGCCGACGGCAATGAGCCGCCCAAACCGGTCGCGGGCGCGGCTGGCAATGGAAAGCACCATCCAGAGCAGCAATGCCTGAAGCACCAGCAGCAGCACCCCCCCCACAAAGCCCATCTCCTCACCAATCACGGCGAAGATGAAGTCGGAATACTGCACGGGAATGTAGTTGCCCTGACTCAAGATCCCCCGGGTCAGGCCAGTGCCGAAGAGACCCCCCGAGCGGATAGCGTTCAATGATTGGATAATGTTGTAGGCTTCGTCGGCGTTCACCTCGGCGGGGTTGGCTATGAGCCAGTAGAACGTTGAAAGCCGGGCGCGTTGTTCCTCGTTCAGGACATATTCCCAACCGACGAGGAAACAGGGCAGAGCCAGCACCAGGAGGAAGACCAGTTGTTGCCAGCGGATGCCCGATTCCCAGGCCATCACGACCCAGATAGCCCCGAAGACCAGTGCCGTTCCAAAGTCGGGTTGGAGCATGACCATCAGGAGGGGGATGCCAACCAGCCCCAGGCTGCCAAACTGGGTCAACCAGCGGTTGCTCTGGTCTTCGAAGTGCGACCAGTAGGCCGCCAGCACAATGATAACGGTGAGCTTGGAAAACTCCGAAGGCTGAACCGTGCGCGTGCCTATCCCAATCCAGCTCTGCGCCCCGCTCGTTATCTCCCCGATGACCAGTACCCCGGCCAGAACCACCACGGTGCCCAGATAGAGCGGCCCTGCAATCCCCGAGATGGTGCGATAGTCCAGCACCATCATCGCGGTCATGGCAACCAACCCGATGGTGATATTGATGATATGGCGGGGAAACAGCACCTTGAGCGGCGTCCCAAAGGCGGTGACGGCTTCGAGCGTGGCGCTGTAGACGCTGAGCAGGCTGATACTCAACAACACGAGCACGCAGAGCAGCAGGAGGAAATGAACATCACGCCAGATGCGGCCTTCCACAGTCTAACTTCTCCTATCCGTACCCATCCGTATCATCCGTACCAGGTTATGGGCACCCGGTCATTGCCAGAAACACCAACACCACTACCACTACCATCCATCAGAAGAATGCAGAAGAACCAGAAGAAGTATGGCACAAAGCTGCGGCACGGTCAAGCCATGCTCGCTACTGCACACATCCCCCATCTGGCGGCTGCATCGGGTTATCGAAAAACGCCCGTATCAAGCTCTGCGGGCACGACCCGCGACTGATGACCGCATGCCCGGTGCCCGGAAACTCGTAGAAATAGCCCCGGCTCAGGGTCTCTGCCGCCATTCGACCCCAGGCCGGGGGGGTGATGGGGTCGTACTCGCCTGCCAGGATAAGGGTAGGCACCTCGCTGGCGACCGGCGTGTTCTCGTGGGGATGCGGCGGGTGCATCCCCCACCCCTCGCACAGGCGAAAAATCTCCGGCGTGTTCTCCGGGATGCCCTCGAAAAAGGGCTGAAGGCGGGGGTAGGCGTTCAGCGTGGTGAGCACATCATCCACCGTAGTAAAGGCAATCTCCTCCCCGCACTCCACAGAGAAATACATCCCGTGGCTGAAGTGCCCCCCCGTGCGCCCAAGGCGGCGCTGCTCCATGCTCGTCAGCAGGTCGTAGCTCCCGTCGCGGGTGGCATAGATCATCCGCGGGAGCGACGGGATAGAGCCGGTGTCGTAGAGCAGGCGGAACATCAGGCTCAGGAGTTCGGTACCATCCACGCGCACCTTGACACTCCGCCCCGTGTGGGGGTTGGTGGGCCAGACCGTGACGGGGTTGGCATCAAGCTGCGCTACCAGGTCATAGAAAACCGCTTCCAGGTCAGGGTAGCTCTGGTGGCAGGTGGGGTTGCTGGCGCAGTTGCGGAAGAGCGTCGAGAGCGAGCGGTCCATGTTGGCGGGCATCTCCGTAAACAGGTTCGCTTGCAGCGGGTAGGTCGAGTCCAGCACCACGCTCCGCAGCATGTGGGGGTAGTCGCGCATGGCGGTGAGCGCCACCCGCGTGCCGTAGGATATCCCGAACAGGTTCAACTGGTCGTACCCCAGGGCCACCCGCAAATCGTTCAGGTCGGCAGCGGTGGCAGCGCTGGTATACCCCGCTACGTTCACCCCCTCGCTCACCAGCCGGTCCCGACATTGCAGCGAGGTGTCAATCTCTGCTCGCACCTTCTCCCCCCGCGTCATCTCCTGACCGAGGATATCAACTGCGAGCCGCGCCAACTCCGGGCAGGTCAGCGCCGGGCGAGAAAAGCCGGTGCCGCGCTGGTCCAGCACCACGAAGTCGCGGTTTGCCAGCAGCCACGACCACCCCCGCGCAAAGGTGATGGTATTCACCAGGGCAGCGCTCCCCGGCCCCCCCGACAGGTAGACGACCGGGTCGGGGGCTGGAGCCGCGCCGCGGGCTGGCACCACGGCCACCGCCAGCTGGATGGGGCGGCTGTCGGGCTGGCTGCGGTCTTCGGGCACGGTGAGATAGCCGCACTCCACGTCCATCCCCGCGGGCACCCCAAAGGGACACGTGCCTGGCTCAAAGCGCGGCCACTGGTGCCACACCTCCCCCTGGAGTTCGCGTCCCAATAGCCCGAGCAGCACGCGGTTGGGAGAAGCCTGCTCCGGGTGGAGTTCGAACCGCGCCCGTTCAAACCACTGGACGGTATAGCTGCTGCCGTCGGCCAGCGTCTCGGTGCGAGCCTCGGTCAGGGGGAGACCGAACAGGGCCAGGCTTTCTGCCGTGCTCGTGCCCGCGTTGCCATCCAGTTCCAGGCCGTGGGAACGCCAGGTCTGGAGAAACGCACCACAGACCGTATAGCCTGTCTCCGGGAAGGTATGACACGCCTCCTCCTCCATCGCTATAGCTGCCTGATTGAACGAAGCCCCGTGCGTTGGCGGAGGCGAAAACTGGTCTCCCTGCTGCGCCAACCGCTCCCGCCCGACATGCCCGATGAGTACATCATATGGGCGGGGGTGCTCCGGGTGGAGTTCGAGGCGCGTGCGCTCGAACCACTGCACCTGCACAGCCTGCCCCCCGATGTCCTGCCAGATTTGCGGCGTCATGGGCAGACCAAAGACCGGCAGCCCTCCGTGCTGCTCCCAGAATTCGCGGATACGTCCCGTGATGCACATCCCCGTTTCAGCAAAACAGCGCCGACCGGTCTGCGCCTGGACGTGACCGGGGGAGGTGGCGATGACGAGAGAGATGAGGGAGATGAGGAGGGCCGGGACAATCCAGCGGTAGCCGCGGATGGCAGGAGGGGCGGGGAGAGGAGGAGTTTCAACTGTTTGCATGATTCGGCAACCTTCCTTATAATACTTTCTATAGAAAAAAGTGTCTCTTCAAGACACCGGCACGTCATCGGACATTCCATTATCCAATATCAAAGAGCGCACGTCAAGAAAGAAAGCAGAAGGAGCACAAGGCAATGGCCTGTGAATGTGAGTGTCATGGATATAGCATTGCCCGGGTTGGCGCTGCGGCCCCACCCTTCACGATGCATACCAACCGGACCATGCTGGACTCGACGGTTTCGTTGGAGAACTATCGCGGAAAATGGCTCGTGATGTTCTTCTACCCGCTGGACTTTACCTTTGTTTGCCCGACGGAAATACGCGCACTCTCCGACCACTACGAGCGATTTGTGGAGGCCGGGGCCGATATTCTGGGGGTTTCGACCGACTCGGTCTTTTCGCACAAAGCCTGGATAGAGACCCCCCGCGAAAAGGGGGGGATTGGGAGCTTGAAGTTTCCGCTGGCGTCGGACATGACCCGCACCGTCTCCAGTGACTACGGGGTGCTGGTCGAAGACAAGGGCTACGCGCTGCGGGGATTGTTCATCATTGACCCGTCGGGCATCCTCCAGTACATGGTGGTGCATAACGAGGATATCGGGCGCAGTGTGGATGAGACCCTGCGCGTGCTCCACGCCTTGCAGAGCGGCGGGCTGTGCGCGGCGGGTTGGAAACCCGGCGACCGGCACCTGTAGGGTCAGGTCATAGGTCATCCTGGTAGCATGGCGATTACGTGATGGAAGACTGTACCATCGCCGTGCTTTCCCCCCACCCTTCCCCGACCTGCGTTCCCACCGGCTGTGCTATACTGGAACCATCTGCAATGGCCTTTTTGGAGCAGCGAGGAATCCCTATGACCCTGTGGCAATGCCCCTTCCCTATCAGCGATTATCCAGCGGTTCTGATGGCGCATGGCGGAGGTGGGAGGCTGACGCACACCCTCATCGAGCGGATGTTTCTTCCTGCCTTTGCCAACCCCGCCCTGGAGCCGCAGCACGACGGGGCCGTGCTGGAGCTACCCGGAAACCGGCTGGCCTTCGCCACCGACGCCTTTACTATCAGTCCGCTCTTCTTCCCCGGCGGCACTATCGGGTCGCTGGCCGTCCACGGCACCGTCAATGACCTGGCTATGTGTGGAGCGCAGCCGATAGCTCTGTCGGCCAGCTTCATTCTCGAAGAGGGGCTGCCCATGGAAGACCTCTGGCGCATTGTGCAGTCTATGCAGGAGGCCGCCCGAGCGGTCGGGGTGCCCATCGTCACGGGGGATACCAAGGTGGTTGACCGACACAAAGGGGATGGGGTCTTTATCACGACATCAGGCATCGGACGGATTGCCGAAGGGGTTGAGATAGCGCCGCGCCGCGCCCGACCCGGTGACCGGGTGCTCATCAGTGGGGCCGTGGCCGTCCACGGGATTGCGATTCTGTCGGTGCGCGAGGGGTTGGAGTTTGAAACAGCGCTGGAGAGCGACACGGCTTCGCTCTACGGTCTGGTATCCCGCGTCCTGGAGGTTGCAGGGGAGGGCGTCCATGTGCTGCGTGACCCGACCCGCGGCGGCGTTTCCAGTGCCCTGAACGAGATTGCGTCCCAGGCTCAGGTGGGCATCCGTCTGGACGAAGCCTCCATTCCCATCGGGGAGGAGGTGCGCGGAGCCTGCGAACTGCTTGGCCTCGACCCGCTCTACGTGGCCAACGAGGGGAAATGCCTGGTGATAGCTTCGCCCGAGGTGGCTGAAACGATTCTGACGACGATGCGGGGGCATCCTCTGGGGCAGGAAAGCGCCATCATCGGGGAGGTCACGTCGGACGCTCCCGGGCGGGTGGTGATGCGGAGTCGGGTGGGGGGAATGCGTGTGGTTGACATGCTCAGTGGCGAACAGTTACCGCGCATCTGTTGAGCGTCCGATAAAGATTTACGTTAAGCTAACACCCCCCGGAGTGCGATGCAAGCCAGCGCAGGTATCTGGACAGGTGACGAGAAACCGGGTATAGTGGGGGACGATCTGGAAACTGAAATCAATGGAGTAGCCCGTATGCCTGGCTTGCTTGATATCCCCGGTGTGACCCCGCCGCTGGTGTCCCACCTCTATGAACTGGCGGCGGAGTATTATCATCTGGAACCCTGGCGCTGGCTCTATGGCGAGCACCAGTTCGAAGTGCGCTACCCCCCCGATGGGCCATCGCGGTATGTGGTCGTCCTGGGAGCGCCGGGGCAGTTCCATGGGTTGGCCGTCTATGACTCCCTCGATGATTTGAACGCGGTCTCGATGCTGCCACCCGAGGAACAGACCCGCCTTCTAGACCATTTCCTGCTGTTCTTTGGGGAGGCGGTGGACACTTCTCCTGGCGACCGGGATACCATCGACCACGATGGCCTGACCGTGGCGCACGACGAAGCCTCCGCGCTCTTCCATCGAACCGACGGGGAGCAGGGAACGGTGCTCCCCACCCGAGCAGATGTCTACTGGGCTGAAGGGGCGCTGGCGGCGATGGTGGCCTATGTGCGGGCACTCAAATCCCACCCCGGCGGGGGCACCCATCCCGTCGAGATGATTATCCCCGTTCGGGTCATCAGTGGGCCTACCGAGGTGTATATCCGGATGCCCGTGTTGCCCTGATTCCTCTCCAGTTTCCTTGCCATCCCCGCCCCGGGGGAATACGTACCCCGATACGCACCGGATATTGCCAGAAAAAGGTGATAAAACCGATTATACTGGTTTTTATGGAAGTTACGCCAAAGTTACAAAAATGGCGTTGACAAACTCGTAGCAGGATGTTATAATTTCGTGGAATGAAAGTCATACCCCTGACATATAGGTTTCCCCCGTGCTCCTCCCGGGGGGAAAGATTCGGTTGAGTGTCGGAACAACTCGGAGCAACTTCGTTTACGAAAAGGGAAATGTGTTCGCTGGTGATTCTGCATACTGGAGTGAGGTGTAAACTATGGAAGCAGTGATGCAAAAATTCGTTGACTCCCTGAAACACAACATTACTGACGAAGATGTCATCAACCTCGAAGCCTGTATTGATTGTAAACTCTGTGGCGATGCCTGTGCCTGGTATCTGGGAACGAATGACGAAAAACTCCATCCTACCTACAAAACTAACTTTGTCCGTGATATTTACAAAAGTTATCTGACGCTTGAGGGGAAGATTGGGTCCCGGATGGGTTGGACCACCCCCCCCACCGAAGCGGATCTGCGCGAGCGGATGCCGTTCTTCTGGAACTGCACGGCCTGCGGACGCTGCACCCTCTCGTGCCCGGTCGGGCTGAGCACGCGCCGCATCGTTCGTCTGGCGCGGATGGCCTACAGCGACAGCGGGTTGTCAGAAGAGAACCCCACCCTCAAAGCTATCGTCCACAACCTGGAAACTGTGGGGCACAGCTTCGGGTTGGAGCCAACCAAAGTCATGGCACGGTACGCCCTGTTTCTTTGCTCCGAAGGTATTGATATGCCGGTTGACGTTCAGGATACCGACATCCTGTTTGTATGCCCTTCGGCCGCCAACACCAAGATCCCCGATTATGCCACCAAAGTGATGAAGATACTCAATGCCAGTGGGGTCAACTATACCGTTTCGTCCCAACTGGTAGAGACCGGCACCGAAGCCGACCATATTGTCGTCCACCACGAACTGACAAAGCATATTCTCGAAAAATGGGAAGGCGAAGCCGAGCGCTTGAACGCCAAAAAGATTCTGGTGGTGGAGTGCGGGTGCGACACGCGGACCCTCTACGGCGACGCTTCGGAAATTCTTGGACGGCCCCTCAAGTTCCCGGTGATTATGTTTGACCCCTTGATCAGCGACCTCATCGAAGATGGCACCATGCCCATCGAGAAGGTGAATACCAGCGTCACCCTGCACGACCCCTGCCACTCGACGCGGCTCTCCGGGTTGGCCGACGCCATACGCGACCTGCTCAACCGCGTCACCACCAACTTTGTGGAGATGACCCCCAACCGGGAGTACAACTACTGCTGCAACGGCGGGGCGGGGGGGATGCGTCTGCCAGAGAACACCGAGACGCGCCGCAAGATTTCCTCCATCAAGGCCAACCAGATAGCCGACAGCGGAGCCGACTACGTTTGCACGCCCTGCGTGGTGTGTGCGCTCACGCTCGAAGATACGTGCCAGACCTACCAACTCAACAAGAACGGCAGCGACCGTATGTCGCTCCTGCTCTTTGAGGTCGTCTATGATGCCATGGTCAAGGCGCTGGATGCTCGCGGCGAGCTAGATCGGATACGAACTCCCGCGAACTTTGTGGGCAAGAGCGACGAATACCTTGCCGAGCACAGCGTGGCTGGAAAGATGTCGCAGCTGCTCCACAACAAAGAACTGGCCGCCAGCATCCTCGAATGGCTCGAAAATGATGACGTGGTGAAGCGGTACGCGAAGGTGAACCCGGATGTCTGGACGCAGATGGAGAAGTTCCGCGAAATCGTCAAGTCTGACGTGCTGGAACTGTGCGTCCCACGACAAAAGCCGCTGGTCAAGCCGGTGATGGTTCAGTGAGTGGGTTGTCATCGCCTGGCATTCCGTTGAGTTACGTTGAGTTGAATGAAAAGGTTACGATACCAGAAAACAGGAGGAACTCCCATGCTTATGGCACTGCTCAATATCTATACTGCCATTGCGGTCATCATCTTTGCGGTCGGTCTGAGCCTGCACCTGGGGCGCTGGTTGGCTGCGGCGACCATCAGGCGGCGCTTCCGAGGGATTACCAGGGATTTTGAGGGCGGCCCGCAGCCGATGGGCCTCTTCGACGCCGTGAAGAAGGTCCTCTACGACCCGGTGAAGCACTTCTATCGGCGGGCCAACCCCGCGTGGAGCCGGGGATATATGCTCTACCACATCGCCATCGTCATCAAGGCGGCGGGGTATGGGGTGGCAGCGGTCTTCCTGGTGTTCCACATCGCTATGAACAACCCGGTACCCGATATCGCTACCCACACGGAGGCAAGCTTCAACTACGCGCCTGGCAACCTGGCCGCCATCGTCTTCGGCAGCGGGGAACCATTGCAGGCCCACTTCCTCTTTGGCGAGGTCCTGGGGACGGGCTTTGTCTACCTCACCGCGGTCGCGCTCGTGCTGGCCGTCGTGGGCAACCTGCACATGCTCTACACGGTGCTGAAGAACCGCGGCGCGTCGGCCATTATCCACGACATTGACCAGGCCGCCCGGGGCATTCGTTCGCAGGGCACCCCCAAATGGGACCGCGTGGCGGTGCGGCTGATTATCTTCGCCATCATCTGGGCCGACATTCTGGCGCGGCTCCACATTGCCGACTGGATGATCTATTTCCATTCGGCCCTCGGGATGACCATGCTGCTCATGTTCCCCTTCACCTATCTCTTCCACATGATTTACAACGTGATTGCGCTGGCCTACTCCACCCGGCGGCGCAT
>DAOTUF010000462.1:0-4905 GCA_034437495.1 Chloroflexaceae bacterium
GAGCGGCCTTTCGCTCTCGGGTGGGCAGCAGCAGCGCCTCTGTATCGCGCGGGCGCTGGCCGTGCAGCCCGAAGTTATCTTGATGGACGAACCCTGTTCGGCCCTTGACCCGATTTCGACCCTCAAAATTGAAGAATTAATGTTTGAACTGCGCCGCAAATATTCCATCATCATTGTTACCCATAACATGCAGCAGGCATCGCGGGCCTCCGACAATACGGCCTTTTTCCTGATGGACGAAGACCGCTCTGGCGTGCTGGTTGAGCACGGCTCGACCGAAACTATCTTCTCCAATCCGCAGGACAAGCGCACTGAGGAGTATATCAGTGGGCGCTTCGGGTAGCATTGAGCGTCGTTGAGACTCCCCGCCGAGGAAGCGTCTCATTTCCCTCTGTCTGATTTGGAATAGTCCGGTGAGGCGAGCAGCAGAGAGCAAGACCGTTCTCTGCTGTTTCGTTCTGGGACCCTGCACATCGGGTTCCAACTAACCCCCTGACAACCGGTTGCTACGCAGCATCTTCCTTCCCTTCCTCCTCCGCTCCTGTTCCGCGCTTGAAAAAACTCTCCAGGCTTGCCAGCAGACTGTAGGCTGTTGGCACCACCAGCAGCGTCAGCAGTGTCGAACTGGTCATCCCGCCCATAATCGAAACCGACAGGCCGCGGCGGACTTCGGTGCCTTCGCCAATGCCGATGACCATGGGCGTCACCCCCGCAATCAGCGAGAGCGAGGTCATCAGAATGGGCCGCAGCCGTATCGCCCCGGCATTGACCATCGCATCGTTCGCGCTTTGCCCCTCGTCACGGTGGCGGTTGGCAATCTCCACCAGCAGGATGGAGTTCTTGACGACCAGACCAAGCAGCAGCACCAGCGCCATCATACTGATAACCGTGAGGTTAAGGCCAAGCAGCTTGAGCGCCAGAAACGACCCCATAAAGCTAAAGGGCATGGCCAGCATAATCACGAGGGGCTGCGTGTAGGAACCGAACTGCGACGCCAGTACCATGTAGACAAAGACGATCGCCAGCGCCATGGCAATCAGCAGCGAACGAAAGCCCTCACCCATCTGTTCCGACTCGCCCACAAAGCGGAAGGAAAGGTGCGATGGCAGCCCCACCTGCTCCAGGTAGCGGGTCATATCGCCCTTGACCTGGTTGGCGGTACGGTTATCGGTGTTGGCCCCAATAAGCACCTGGTTGGCGCGGTCATAGCGGCGCAGCGTGGAAGGTCCGCTCTCCTGTTCCAGGTTGACCAGCGTACTGAGCGGCATCATCCCCTGCGCCGTGGGGATGCTGACATCCTCCAGGGACTCCAGGCTGGTGCGGTCGCTCTCTTGCAACTGCACCAGGATGTCCGTATCCTCACCGCTCTGCCGCAGTGCCGTCGCTACCGTGCCATCGAACATCGTGCGGATGGTGGTGGCGAGCGCCTGGCTCGTCACTCCCGCGTCGCTGGCCTTGACCGCCTCGACCGAGAACTCCACCCGCGGCTGGCCGGGCTGGTAGGTGGTGCCAACATCTACCACTCCGGGCACGGCTGCAACCCCCTGTTCAATCTGGTTGATCAACGGAGCAATGGTCTCGATGGGCTGGCTGGTTTCCAGGCTGAGCTGCACTTCCCGCCCGGTCACGCGAGTCGTCTGCCCCCCCACAAACCCGGGCACGCTGAACGCCAGCCGCGGCAAAAAGCTCAGTTTCTCGCGGAGCCGCTGACGGACGGTCGGCGTCGAAGCTTCGTCACCAATCCGCACAAAAAAGTCGGCCTGGTCGGGCGTACCTTCGCCCCCCACGGTTGCCAGCACCTCTTCCACGTCGGGGTCATGCAACAGGATGGTTTCGGCCCGCTGCGCCCGCTCGTTGGTCACGGCCAGGGGGGTTCCGGGTGGCATCTCAAAGCCGAGATAGAATTCATTCCGCTCCTGTTCGGGCATAAACGAGAACCTGAGCGTCCGTGCTGTGGAGAAGCTGGCAGCGATGAAGACCACCGCAACCACCACAATCAGCAGCCGATGGCGCAGGCTCCAGCGCAGCAGCCCGGCATAGCCGCGGGCCATCCAGGAATGCTGCTCCTTGAAGGATGCGGCTTCCGGTGGTTCCGTCTGCTGCTCCTGGTTCTCCTCCTGCCCCTGCTGGCCCTTAGGGGTGTTCGTTTTGAAGATGGAGGCGGACATCATGGGGGCCAGCGTCAGCGCCTCGATGAGCGAGATAACGACCGCGCTGATGATGGCAAGGCCAAACGAGCGAAAGATAATCCCCGTCGTGCCAGTAGTGAAGGTGATGGGCACAAACACCGCCAGAATGGTGAGCGTTGTGGCTACCACAGGCACACTCACCTCCGCGGTGCCGCGGCTCGCCGCGATAGCGGGTTGTTCTCCCCGCTCCATGCGGCGAAAGATGTTCTCGCGCACCACAATCGCGTCGTCAATCACCAGACCGACGGAAACCGCCATCGCCAGCAGCGTAATCAGGTTGATGGTCATACCGAACAGCAAGAACGCGGCAAAGGTGCCGACCAGGATGATGGGCAACCCTGCCACGGTGATCAGCGTGCCGCGCACGTCGCGGAAGAAGAGAAAGACGACCAGCAGCGCCGCAACACAGGCCGAGGCTAGTTCGGTCAGGGAGCTTTGCGTGGATTCTTCCACAAAGGTGGAATTGTCCTGAACGATGGTATAGCTCATCTCCGGGCGCTGGTCGAACAGGTTCGTCAGCACATCCTGCACCCGATGAACCACTTCGACGGTGTTGGTGCCCGACTGCTTGCGCACCCCAATCGTAATCGTTGCATCCCCGTTCAGGCGCGTATATTCCTCCACTTCCGCGACCCCGTCCTCCACGCGGGCAATGTCCCCAATCCGGTAGGGCGTGCCCGTGATGCGCACCAGGTTGATGTCCTGGGGTTCCTCAATCAAGGGGGGGGTGTGCAAATTGATTTCGGTGTCTCCCACCCGCACGCTGCCCATCCCCAGGTTCGTATTTGCGGCCTCCAGTGCGTTGATAACCTGCATCGGTGAGATGGTCCGGGCGTTCATCTCATCCAGGTCGAGCAGCACCTTGATTTGCCGCTCGCGCCCGCCGCTGACGCTCACGGCCCCCACCCCCTGGACGCGCTGGATGCGGGGGACAATCTCCTCTTCGACCACCTGCCGCAGTTCCAGCGGAGAGCGCGAGCCAGAGCCAGCCACCGCCACCGAGAGCACCGGCAGCTGCGCAATATCGAACCGCTGGTAGATGGGGTCGTCCACCTCGTCCGGCAGCGTGGGCACAACGGAACTGACCTTTTCGCGCACGTCCTGGTAGGCGATGTCTTCATTGACACCCGTTTCAAACTCGGCAATAATCGTTGCCTGCCCCTGCCGCGCCTGCGTCGTGAGGTGGGCTATCCCACTCAGCGTGCTCAATTCATCTTCGATAGGTTCGGCCACCTCTTCCGCGACCGTAGAGGGGTTTGCGCCGGGGTAGGGCACCGTCACGGTGATGCGCGAGACTGCCGTCTCGGGGATGAGTTCGACGGGCAGGGTGAAAAATGCCAGCACCCCGAACACCACCAACAGGAGCATCACCATCGTGATGAGCACGGGCTGGCGGATAGAGGTGTCGGAGATGATCATGCCATCAAGTTGTGGGCGAGATTTTCGTGTGCTCATGGTGTTCCTTTCCGGTTGGGTGGCCGGTTGGTCGGGGGGAGAGGCTCAGTCTGTTCCCCCCCACCCCGCCGGTGCCTTCCTCAGCATCTCCTAGCTGTGCTGCTCAGCCAGCGGTTGCTTCTGGTTCGATTTTGCGGGCTGCTGTTGGTGCTCCGCCTGAGAGGGGTGAGAATGGGGTTCCCCGGATTCCTCGCTCCCCTCGCCTTCAAGCTCCAGCTTGAGGGAGAAGAAGTGCATCAGGTCTTTGATCGTCAGAATCCCCTTGAGTTGGTCGCCTTCGGCAACCATCAGGCGCGAGGTACCGCTCCGTTGCAGGGTGGTCAGGGCCTCCATAGCATCGGTGTCAGGGCTGACGGTATTGACGGGCGAACAGGAGGTGAACACGTCCATCACCGTGCGCTCGTGCCACTGTTCACGGGGCACTTGCTTGATATCGCTCACCTGCACACACCCGATCAGTCGTCCCTCGTCAACCACCGGAAACATCTTGTGATGGTGCGTATAGAGGTAGTAGTCCACCAGTTCTTGTATCGAGAGCACAGGGGAGACTGTCACCGGGTCGGGCACCATCAGGCGGCTGACCTGCTCGCCTTCGAGGGTCTGGCGCACGAGCACCTGCTGGTAGGACGACGAAGAGGCTCCCCGCAGAAAGAGGCCAATCAGCAGCCACCACAGGCCGCCAATGAAGCCGCCAAACAGGATGGAAAAGATGCCAAGCCCGATCAGGAAGAAGCCAAAGCCCGACCCGATCCCCGCGGTGATGCGGGTGGCGCGGCGCAGATTGCCCCACCGCTTCCAGAGCGCCGAGCGCAGCACGCGCCCTCCATCCAGGGGAAAGGCGGGAACCATATTGAAGATGACGACCAGCAGGTTGATGGAGGCCAGATAGGAGAGCACGCCCGTGATGGCGATTGGCCACCCCATCGCGTTGCCCAGAACGGCCAGCACAAAGGTGACAACGACAATCAGCAGACTGACGACTGGCCCGGCAATGGCGACCAGAAACTCATCCTTCGCGGTGCGCGGTTCTCGCTCCATTTCAGCGACCCCGCCAAAGATAAACAGGGTGATACCTTTGATGGGTACCTGGTAGTGGCGGGCAACGAACGAGTGCCCCATTTCGTGCAGCACGACCGAGGCGAACAGGCCGAACGCCCCGAAGATGCCCATACCGACGTAGGATACCCACCCCAGACCTTCATAGTTGACCGGGAAGACCACAGCCGCCAGCGTCCAGGTAATCAGGACCGCAACAATGAAC
>DAOTUF010000463.1:0-2060 GCA_034437495.1 Chloroflexaceae bacterium
CGTGAGGCAGAGAAGCAATGGTAGAATAGGGTCCATGGTTTTTGTGGTCCTTTCGTTGTTGGGTTTTGATTACCAACGATACCACAAAAACCATGCTCGTTTCCCGGCCAGTTTTGGCGAAGGTATTGACCAGACAAACAGGTTTTTTTCGCAATTGCATATTGTCGGGGTGGGTGTTCATCCTGCACCGCCTGCAATTAAAGACACCTGGGACCCCAAAAAACCCAGACAGAGGCGATAATCCGTACATAGATGATAAGGCCACTGCCCGACAGTGACCTTTCTGGGCACCTCAGAAATGTACGGTATGCCAGTGGTGCAACCGGCTGTCTGACGTATATCATCCGTGAAACCATCAAGTTCGTGGGAGTGATGGTCAAAACTGACCCTCACCTCATCGCACAACGGAGATCGTAGGATGAGCATGAAACGTTAGCACAACTGGTTGCAATACATCAACACCCATTCAGCCCACCACAAGACCTATCTTCCCAGCACTATTGCACCAATTTTTTGATGCAATCAAAACTGCTGTCATTCACTCCCGAATCCTGATTGCTCGTTCCATTCCAGCTATCAATGTTTCCCTGTTCTTTTTTCTTGCCCTTTTGGTAGGACGGCGGTTGGACCCGTGTGCAACCTCCCGTTCTGGTTCGCTGTCGTCCTTTCAGCGCCCCACTTGAAAAGGGGCACCTAAATAGTATGTTGTTCACCCTGGGCTTACCTAGAAAGTGGCAGAAAGATGTTAGCTATCGCACAGAGACAGAGAAATACCCTGGAAGAACTGGAATTTGGGCCGCGAATCGTTGTCGTTATTCCTGCCTACAACGAAGAACGCTTTATTGGTAGCACGGTTATTCAGGCTATGAAAATGGCCTATCGTGTGATTGTCGTGGACGATGGTTCGAAAGATGCCACTGTAGAGGTGGCGAAGATGGCTGGCGCACTGGTTATCCAGCACGAGAAGAACCAGGGCAAAGGGGTGGCCCTGACGACTGGCTTCAAGAAAGCCTGCCTCTTTGCCCCGGACGTAGTCGTGACGATTGACGCCGATGGGCAACATCTCCCGTCCGAAATCATGCAGGTCGCAACCCCCATCGTTGAGGACACCGCAGATATTGTGATAGGGTCTCGATATATTGACCCGCACAGTGCGGTGCCTGTTCACCGCGTCCTGGGCCACCGCGTCTTCAACCTCTTAACAAATCATAGTTCGGGGTTGTCAACCACCGACTCGCAGAGTGGATTCCGCGCCTTCTCCGGGACCGTGCTCGAATCGCTCACATTTCAATCGCGCAGCTTCTCGGTCGAATGCGAAATGCAGTTTATTGCTCAGGATAAGGGCTTGCGGGTGGCCGAAGTCCCTATTACCATTCTCTACAACGACAAACCCAAGCGACCAGTCATCCAGCACGGCTTCATTGTGCTCGATGGTCTGCTGCGCCTGATTGGTCAGTACCGCCCCCTGCTCTTCTTTGGCGGCCCAGGGCTAGGGATCGCATCTATGGGATTACTGCTGGCCGCGTGGGTTTCCTATATCTACGCCACCGCGCAAGAGCTGGCAGTCGGCTACGCGCTGATTGTGGTGCTGCTGGTGATTGTGGGGTCACTGCTCGCCTTCACCGGGCTGCTGCTCCACTCCATCCGTGGACTGATTCTGAGCTTGAAGGGGCAGGAGCACCCACCCGATGGAACGGATGCGCCCCCCCCACGACCAGGCGGGACTGGCCACAGGCCCGGAAAGAAGGCCAGCGTCTCGTATGCCCTCGTGAAGGGGACGGGGCCCTCGATGGAGGGGAGGAGCACCCTGGACCCGACCGAGGCGACCGAGGCGACCGAGGCGACCGACGCAAAGGCCACAGTGAACGCGGGGGACGCGGTAGACCGGCGCAGCGCAGCGTCCTGGATGCGTACCTACCTGGAGAAACACGCTCCCATGGAGGGACCCCCACCCTCCGTGATGGCGAAACATTCCCTGGCAGCCCTCATCTTGCTCAGTGAACGGTGGCACATCCCTGAACGTCTGTATCAACGAATCTCTCCCAAAGAGAGCACCCCAC
>DAOTUF010000464.1:0-2211 GCA_034437495.1 Chloroflexaceae bacterium
CATAGGCATAGTCGTAGGCTCGCGGCGTGGGGGATGGTGGCGTCGGGGTGGGTGGGGGTGGCGTTGGCGCGTAGTCGTAGGACTTCAGGGTGGGCGGAGAGGAAACCGGCGCGTACTCAACGGCTCGGCGCACCTCGGACAGCAGTTGGCCAGCGCTCGCGGGCCGCGCCTCGGGTTCGCGTGAGAGCGCCCGCATGATGACTTCTTCCACAGCGGGGGGGAGGTCGGCCCGGAACAGGCCGGGGGGCCGGGGGGCCTGGAGTATGCGGGCGGCAATCATCCCCATGGGCGTCGGGGATTCGAAGGGGAGCGAGCCGGTCAACATCTGGTAGAGCACAATCCCCATGGCGTAGATATCTGCGGGCGGCCCGATGTCGGGCAATCCCTGCGCCTGCTCAGGAGCCATATAATCGGGCGTCCCCATCACCATCCCCGTTCTGGTCAGACCCGTGGTGGTCTCCAACCCACGCGCCAGTCCGAAGTCCGCCAGATAGATGGTCCCGTCTCTGGCCATCATCACGTTGGAGGGCTTGATATCGCGGTGGATGACGCGGTGCTGGTGGGCGTGGTCCAGCGCCGAAGCCACGGGGGAGAGCAACTCTATCGCCCGCCAGATGCTCATCCCCCGTTCCTGCTCCATCACCTCTCTGAGGGTACACCCCTCGATGAAGCGCATGGCAATGTAGTGCAGGTTCCTGGCCTCGCCAATCTCGTAGATGGGGATAATATTGGGATGCTCCAGGTTGGCGGCGTTCTGGGCTTCCCGATGGAAGCGGGCCACGTAGTTCGTGTCGGCGGATAGCTCCGGCAGCAACACCTTCAGCGCAACGATTCGGTGCAGGGTTGTCTGGCGGGCGCGATAGACCGCCCCCATCCCGCCCCGCCCCAGTTCCGAAAGAATCTCAAAGGTTCCGAGCGTTTGTCCAACCAGGTTCAACTGCGCCATAGCTCTTTTTCTCCCATGTTTCGGTCACTCTTCAATTCAATGATGTCAATCGCTATCCCTCACCTCTTTCCCCTTCCTTCTGACCCGCTCCGCCCCTTCAATACCCCCGCACCGTCGCATCCAACCCCTCCAGCACAATCGGGATGATGGGAACCGACATCTGATTCATCAGCACCACAACGGTTATCCGTCGGTCGGGCAGGTAGCCCACCACCGATTTGAAGCCGCTCAACCCGCCCGTGTGCCCGTAGATGAGGGGATAGCGCGACGGTGAAGGCATCACCCCCTGGGTTGCCAGGGCAAACTCTTCGACGTTGCGAGCCACCCCCAGACCATAGACCGGGTAGCCCGACAGGTCGGCAAAGGCGAGCATCTGGTCCATCATCTCCGGGTTGAGCAGCCGGCCTGTGAAAAGCGCCTGGGCAAAGGTCGCCAGGTCGGTCGCATTGGAGACAATCCCCCCCGCGGCCCAGGTCGACAGGCTGGCATAGGTGTAGTCCCCACTGCCGATATAGCCGTGGACAAAGCCTCCGGGTATGTCTTCGTAGTCTTCGAGAAAGGTCTGGTGTAGGCCGAGCGGCACAAACAACCGGCTGCGCAGTTCGTGTGCCAGCGTCGAACCCGTAGATCGCTCGATAATCATACCAAGCAGCACATAGTTCGTATTGGAATATTTCCAGCGCCCCGGCTCGCCGGGTGCAAAGTAGGGGTTATGGGCAACACCGTGGCGCACCAGTTCGAGCGGACGCCACACCCGCAGCGGGTTCTGGGCAAAATACTGGTGCTCAAACGCGCCGTCCAGGTAGTCATACAGCCCGCTGGTATGGCTCAGCAGGTGGCGAATGGTGATGGCGTGCCCGTTGGGGACCAGGCCAGGCACCCATCGCTCCACGGTATCGTCAAGCCGCAGGGTTCCTTCCTGGACAAGTTGGAGCACCACCGTCGCAACGAACGTTTTGGTAATGCTGGCAATCCGAAAGCGGTCGTCCGGATGCAGTGGGGTCTGCATGGCGCGGTCGGAAAACCCGCTCGCCCCCACCCAGGTGCCCTGCTCTGGCAGACTGATGAGCATCACCACACCGGGATGGTGGGGACCGGCCTCCACGTTGTCCAACACCTGCTGCAACGAGGCAGCCAGTGCCGGGTTGTTGTAGGCCAGCGCCGGGCGCGAGGTTATCCCGGTCGGCGGAGCCGCAGGGTCCGGGGGTGGGGGGGCAGTTTCCGGCACCTGCGACGGGTCGACCGGTACGGGTTGGGGATGAGAG
>DAOTUF010000465.1:0-14326 GCA_034437495.1 Chloroflexaceae bacterium
GTGACCTCCCTATCGGTTGCTCCGAAGAGCGAACTGGTCAACGTCGGCTTGCTCTTCACAAGCCACCCGCTTCAGCGGGTGGTCGTTGACCTTGCTCTTTCATCCTGGACCCCATTATACCAGTTTCGAATCCGCATGGGGAGGAGCACCACCGGGAATGCCCGGCGGGTTCGGCGTAGTGCTCCCCGCCGGGACAGATTGGTAGTAGAATAGACAGAGAGGATGAGGAGAGATAGATCCTTGCTGGCAGGGGGAACGAAGCCTATGCGCCCGGTATCTGGGTATCAGATGATTGAACATCTCTACGAAAGCTCCAATTCGCTGGTCTATCGGGCAGAGCGCCTGTCAGATGCGACCCCGGTGATTCTCAAACTGTTGAAAGAAGCCTATCCCTCGCCAGAGCGGATAGCCTGGTTCCGCCGGGAATACGAAGTCACCCGGTCGCTGCACCTGCCCGGTGTGCCTCGCGCCTATAGCCTGGAGACCGACCACGACCGCTGGTTGATGGTCCTGGAGGATTTTGGGGGGGAGTCGCTCACGCGCCTGGGGTTGGCCGGACACCTCCGTCTGCCCCGCTTCCTGAGCCTGGCCACGGAGATAACCGATATTCTGGGGCAGATTCACCAGCGCCACACGATGCACAAGGACCTGAACCCCTCCAACATCGTGTTCAACCCCACCACCAACCAGGTCAAGATTATCGACTTTGGCATCTCGACGGTGCTGTCGCGGGAGAAACCCACCTTCCGCAACCCCCACGTGCTGGAAGGGACGCTGGCCTATATGTCGCCGGAGCAGACCGGGCGGATGAACCGCGCCATGGACTACCGCACCGACTTCTACTCGCTCGGGGCAACCTTCTACGAACTGCTGACGGGGCAGGTGCCGTTTGAAAGCGAAGACGCGCTCTCCCTCGTCCACCACCACCTGGCTCGCCAACCCGTTCCCCCCCACGAACGCTGCTCCTTCATCCCCGAGGAGCTGTCCTTGATTATCCTCAAGCTCATGGCCAAGAATGCCGAAGACCGCTACCAATCGGCCTATGGCCTGAAGGCCGACCTGGACCTCATCCGGGGGCAGGTGATGGCGTATGGCGGGTATTCCAGCCAGTCCCCGCCTCCCACTCAGGTGCCCGAGAGGAGAGGAGAGCAAGCGGGCTGTCCCCCGCCTCCCGAGCCGTTCAACCCCTTCATCCTGCTGCCGGGGTTTGTGCCGGGGCAGCACGACACCTCCGACCGGTTTCTCATCCCCCAGAAGCTCTATGGACGGGAACAGGAGATTGAAGCCCTGCTCGATGCCTTCGAGCGGCTCGCGCAGGGAGCCAGCGAAGTGGTGCTGCTGGCTGGCGCAGCAGGGGTGGGCAAAACGGCGCTTGTCCAGGAACTCTACAAACCGCTCACCCGCCAGCGCGGATATGTCATCTCGGGCCGGTTCGAGCCGCTGAACCAGGATATCCCCTACGCCGCGTTTATCCAGGCGTTTCGGTCGCTGGTGCAGTATGTCCTGATTGAAAGTGATGCGGAGGTGGCAGGCTGGCGCACACGGCTGCTGGAGGCGGTGGGGCCGAACGGGCGGGTGCTCATTGACGTCATCCCCGAGGTTGAACACATCATCGGCCCGCAGCGCGAGGTGCCCGCACTCGGCCCCGAAGAGACCCAGAACCGCTTTAACCTGGTCTTCGAACAGTTTCTTCGCGTTTTCACGCAGCCCGAACACCCCCTCGTGCTCTTCCTGGATGATATGCAGTGGGCCGATAGTGCTTCGCTGGCGCTGCTCGAACAGATGATGACCGCCCCCGACCATCACAATCTCCTCCTGATAGGGGCCTACCGCGATGGCGAAGCTGGCCCATCGCACCCCCTCTGGGCAGCTATCAAAGCGATTCGGCAGGCCGGGGTGCGAGTGAGCACGCTGGTGCTCCCCCCGCTGGATATCGCCGCTGTGACCCGTCTGGTCGCGGAGACGCTGCACTGCCCGGAAGCACCGGCGATGCTTCTGGCGGGTCTGCTCATTTCGAAAACGGGTGGCAACCCCTTTTTTCTCCAGGAATTTTTGACCTCGCTCTATGGCGAAGCGCTGATAGATTTTGACTATGCCCACGGGTGCTGGCGCTGGGACCTGGAGCACATTGAGTCCCGCGAGATGACCGACAACGTGGTGGACTTGCTGACCCGGAAGGTGCAGCGGTTGGCAGAAACCACGCGGGACGTGCTGAAACTGGCTGCCTGCATCGGCAATCAATTTGACCTGGTGAAGCTGGCGGTGGTGGCCCAGAAGACCGTCAACCAGACCGCCCACGACCTGGAACAGGCCGTGATGGAAGGGGTGGTCGTCCCCATAGGCGACACCTACAAGCTCATGACGCTCGACGTGCCAGGGCTGAGCGATGTCATCTCCACCGAGTATCTGTTTGCCCATAGCCGCATCTACCAGGCGGTCTATTCGCTCATGCCCGACGAAGAGCGGCAGCTTGCCCACTGGCGTATCGGCAACCTGCTGCTGCTGGACATTCAGCCGCCCAGACGGGAAGAACACATCTTCGATATCGCCTACCAGTTGAACCAGGGGCGGGCCTTCATTGCCGACCAGACCGAACGCGACGAGGTGGTACGGCTCAACCTGCTGGCGGGGAAGCGAGCCAAAGCCTCGGCCGCCTTCGCTCCCTCCTTCCACTACCTGAGCATGGCGATTGACCTGCTGGAACGGTTCCCGCTGGACCAGCCGTCCCCTCCCACCCCCTGGCAAACCCACTATGCCCTGTGTCTGGAGGTCTACACCGAGGCAACCGAAGCCGCCTACCTGACCGGCGATTTCGAGCATATGGAGCGGCTGGCCTTTCTGGTGCTGCGCCATGCTCGCACGGTGCTGGACACCGTGACCACCTACGAAGTCAAGATACGCGCCTATAGTGCCCAGGGCAAGCAGATGGAGGCTGTCCAGACGGCCCTGTATGTGCTGGAGTTGCTCGGCATCCACTTTCGCGAAAAGCCCGACCGCATGGACACCCTGGCCGGGCTGCAAGAGACCCAGGCCGCCTTGAACGGGAAGACCTTCGATGACCTCCTCACGATGCCCGAAATCACCGACCCGTCGCGGCTGGCGGCTCTGCGCATCCTGACCAGCGTGATGAACGCGGCCTACCTGACTATCCCCGAACTCATGTCGCTCATCACCTTCAAGATGGTCAGCCTGTCGGTGGCGCACGGCTACACCCCCATCTCGGCCCACGCCTATGCCTCCTACGGGCTGATACTCTGCGGCGACATAGGCGACATCGATGCGGGCTACCGCTTCGGGCAACTGGCGCTCCACCTGCTCGACCGCTTCGACGCCCGCGCCCTGCGCCCCCGCACCCTGATGGTCGTCAACACCTTCATCCGCCACTGGAAAGAGCACGCCAGAGAGACCCTGCCCGCATTGATAGAAGCGCACCGGATAGGGATGGAGATAGGCGACTTTGAGTTTGCGGCGATAGCGGCCTACGTCTCGCTGAGCCTCTCGCTCTTCGTTGGCACCCCCCTGGAGAAGCTGGAGCAGGAGATGGCAGACTACCACGAAGTCCTGAGCCGCGTGCGCCAGCAGCGTTCACTCACGATGCACGGCCTGTACTGGCAGGTGGTGCTCAACCTGCTCGCCAAGAGCGAGCACCCCTTTGCGCTCCTGGGGGAGCGCTACCACGAAGAGCACATGCTGCCCCGCCACCTTGCCGCCAGAGACAAAACGGCCATCTACTACGTTCATTTCAACAAGCTCGTTCTGTGCTGCCTGTTTCGGGCCTATCCCGAAGCGGTCGAACACGCGGCGACCGCCGAATCCTACGCTCGCAGTGCCATGGCTTCATTTTCCACTCCGCTGTTTTGCTTCTACGATTCGCTGGCGCGGCTGGCAGTGCTCCGCGACCGCGAACGGCATGCTCGCGCAAGGCGGGATGATGGGCAAGCGGCGAGCGAAGCCCACCTGAAACCCGACCCCTACCACCTGGAGAAGGTGGCGGCCAATCAGGAAAAGCTCAAGCAGTGGTCCCGGCACGCCCCGATGAACCATCTGCACCGCTGGTACCTGGTGGAGGCCGAACGCGCCCGGATGGTTGACGCGGATAAAGACGCACGAGACTGCTACGACCAGGCTATCGACCTGGCCCGCGAACACGGCTACGTCCAGGATGAGGCGCTGGCGTGCGAGCTAACCGCTGGTTTCTATTTCAACCGCAAACGCCCGCGCATTGCCGTGGCCTATTTGCAGGATGCCTACTACGCCTACCAGCGGTGGGGAGCACAGGCAAAGGTGCGGGACCTGGAGCAGCGGTTTCCCGAGTTCTTCGGAGTGGACGAACCCTCAGCGGCCACCCTGGAGCGCACCCGTATCACCACCTCCGTCACCAGGACGGAAGAACGCGAGTCAACGGTACTCGATATTGTCAGTATCATCAAAACCTCCCAGGCGATTTTCGGGGAAATCGTGCTGGAGCCGCTCCTGTCGCGGCTGATGCACATCTTCATTGAGAACGCCGGAGCCGAACGGGGGGTGCTCCTGCTGCCGCATGCCGGGCAGTGGGTAGTCGAAGCCGAACACCACATCGACCACGACCCGACCCCGGTGCTTCAGAGCGTTCCCCTCACAATGGCGGCGCTCCCCGCCACCATCATCCACTACGTGGGGCATATGCACGAAAGCGTGGTCCTGCACGACGCCAGCCGCCAGACGGCCTTTGTCCAGGATAGCTACATCCAGACCCACCATCCGCGCTCCATCCTGTGCATGCCGATGATTTACCAGGACGAGATTATCGGTATCCTCTACCTGGAGAACAACCTGACGACCGAAGCCTTTACCGAAGACCGCGTAGAGGTGCTCTACCTGCTGGCTAGTCAGGCCGCCATCTCCATTGTCCATGCCCGGCTCTACCGCCACATGGGGGATATCGTGGAGACTCGTACGGCGGAGTTGTCCGATGCGAATCAGGCATTGCAGGGAGAGATTGCCGAACGGCGGCGAGCCGAAGAAGCGCTCTACCAGGCCAAAGAGGTAGCCGAAGCTGCCAACCGTGCCAAGAGCACCTTTCTTGCCAATATGAGCCACGAACTGCGCACCCCCCTGAACACCATCCTGGGGTTTGCTCAGGTGATGGACCGCTCCTCCGACCTCCTACCCGAATACCGCGACTACCTCGGGATTATCCACCGCAGCGGCAGACACCTGCTCAATCTCATCAACGAGGTGCTGGACCTCTCCCGCGTGGAGGCCGGACGGCTCACCCTGAACAATACCCCCTTTGATCTTTTCTACCTGCTGAACGACCTGAAAGGGATGTTTCAGGTTCGGGCGCAGGAAAAACAGCTGCGGCTGCACGTTGACTGTGCCCCCGATGTCCCGCGCTACCTCGGTGCCGACGATTCCCGGCTTCGCCAGGTGCTTACCAACCTGCTCTCCAATGCCATCAAGTTTACGCAGGTGGGGAGTGTGACCTTGCAGGTGAGCGCAGCGGAAACACCAGCAAACGCGGTCGGACAACGAACCCTGCGCTTCGAAGTGGCGGATACGGGGCCGGGTATCGCCCCGGACGAACTCGATACCATATTCGAGACGTTCGTCCAGGCTCACGCCGGGCAGCAAGCGCAGGAAGGCACGGGACTGGGGCTTCCCATCAGTCGCAAGCTTGCCAACCTGATGGGCGGGGACCTCACCGTCCAGAGCGAGGTGGGGCAAGGCTCGGTCTTCACCTTCGAGGTGAGCGTCCGCGAAGTTGATGTCAGCGAGGTGCAGTCCCACCCGGAGACCTGCCGTATCATCAGGCAGGATGACCCCTCTCCGCAGCCACTCCACCGTATCCTGGTGGTCGATGACCAGGAAGATGGCCGCCACCTTCTGGTCAAACTGCTGGCTCCTCTGGGGGTAGACCTGCGGGAGGCGGGGGGGGGGCAGGAAGCTCTGACCCTCTGGGAGCAGTGGAGTCCCCACCTCATCTGGATGGACATGCGTATGCCGGGCATTGACGGGTATGAAGCGACCCGCCACATCAAGGCCACCAACCAGGGACAGGCAACGGTCATTGTCGCGCTGACGGCGGGGGTGTTTGAAGAAGAACGAGAGCGGGCGTTGCTCGCAGGGTGTGATGATTTTGTTTGCAAGCCGTTTCAGGATACGGACATCTTCGATGCCATGTGCAAGCATCTCGGCATCTGCTTCAGCTATAGCAACGACGACCCGATGACCGAACGACCGTCTGCCGAGCCAGCGCTGCTGACGGTGGAGGCGCTGGTGTCCCTGCCCCCTGCGTGGGTGGCCGACTTGCACCGCGCGGCCATCCTGGGGGATATCGGGATGCTGTCGGGGTTGGTGGAGCAGATTGACCCTCGCCAGGCGGAGTTGGCAGACACGTTATACCGCATCATCCATGTGTTTCAATTCGAGCAGATTATCCAGGTTACAGAGCAGTTTTTGCAGGAATAGGAACAAGGAGGTCAGGCTGTGAAATTCGTTGACCCTCGAAACGATATCGCCTTCAAGAAGATTTTCGGCAGCGAACACCACCCCGAAATCCTCATCTCGTTTCTGAACGCGGTGCTGGACCTGCACAACGAGGACGAGATCCAGGAAGTCACCCTGCTCAACCCCTACCAGACCCCCACGGTGGAAGCGTTGAAGTATACCCTGCTCGATATCCGGGCGACCGACCGGCGGGGCCGCACATTCATTGTCGAGATGCAGGTAGCGTATGTGGCGGGGTTCACCAAACGGTTTCTCTATTACCCGTCCAGGGCCTATGCTTCCCAACTGGGCACCGGCGAGGACTACACCCGTTTGAATACGGTCATCTTCGTTGGTATCCTCGACTTCGTCGCGTTTCCAGGAGCGTCCTATGTCAGCCGCCACGCCATCCTCAATCGGGACACGCATCGGCAGGAGTTGACAGACCTGGAATTTGCTTTCATTGAACTGCCCAAATTCACCCGGCGCGAGGACGAACTGGAAAGCTTGCTGGACCAATGGACCTACTTTATCAAGCATGCCCGCAACCTGGAAGTCATCCCGACCAGCGCCGCGGCATCGGCGCTGCGGGCCGCCTACGAGGTCGCTAATCAGTTTAGCTGGAACAGCGAAGACCTGGAAGTCTACGAACAGCGCGGCATCCGAATCCAGGATGAGCGGGGGGCTATCCAGGCGGGAATAGAGCGGGGACGATATGGACAGGCCAAGGAAACAGCGCGGAAAATGCTTGCCGACGGGATAGCCCCGACCCTGATTGCCCGCTACACCGGCCTCACGCCCGAGGACGTCACAACCCTGGGAATGAAAACAGAACCGGAAGCATAACTGTTCTTCCCAGTCCCCCACCGGGGGGATACCTGTGGTAAGATAGAGGCAGACGCAATAAGACGTATTGAGAGGAACGTTCATGAGCAAAGTGAGGCTTGCAACAGTGTGGCTGGATGGCTGCTCCGGCTGCCATATGTCTTTCCTGGATATGGACGAGCGGCTGATCGAGCTGGCGTCCAGTATCGAACTGGTCTACAGCCCGCTGGTTGATATCAAAGAATTTCCGCAGGGGGTAGACATCACCCTGGTGGAGGGGGCCGTGAGCACCAGGGATGATTGGGAAAAAATCAAGAAGATCCGCGAGCGGACTACGACCCTGGTGTCGCTTGGAGACTGCGCCGTAACGGGCAACGTGCCCTCCATGCGCAACCTCTTTTCGGTGGCCGACGTGATGGAGCGAGCCTATGTAGAGAATGTGACGACCACTCCGCGCCTGCC
Source organism: Chloroflexaceae bacterium (assembly GCA_034437495.1). GTDB lineage: Bacteria > Chloroflexota > Chloroflexia > Chloroflexales > Chloroflexaceae > JAAUSY01. Next base: position 7,756 of record DAOTUF010000465.1, read on the forward strand.
AGAAAACGATGATATCCTCCCCGCGCTGCTGGCACGGGTGCGCCCGGTTCACGAGGTGGTGCCGGTGGATATTTTTGTACCGGGGTGTCCTCCCCCTGCCGACGCGATTGTCTTCGCCGTGAGCGAACTGCTCGAAGGACGCCGCCCGGAGTTCATTGAGCAGACCAGGTTTGGACGATGAGAACTATCAGGAGCATCAGGAGCATCAGGAGCATCAGGAGCAAAACACTGTGGGAAAGAGAATTGTCATAGACCCCGTGACCCGCATTGAGGGACACGCCAAAATTACCATCTCGCTGGACGATAGTGGCACGGTTGACGATGCCCGCTTTCATGTGACTCAGTACCGGGGGTTTGAAAAGTTCACCGAAGGACGCCCCTTTTATGAAATGCCTTCGCTGACTGCCCGCATCTGCGGAATCTGCCCGGTGAGCCACCTGATTGCCTCGGCCAAGGCCTGCGATGACCTGCTCGCCGTGCGCATCCCCCCGACGGGGGCCAGGCTCCGGCGTATCCTGAACCTGGCCCAGTTCATCCAGTCGCACGCCCTGAGCTTCTACCACCTGTCGTCCCCCGACTTTTTGCTCGGGATGGATGCCGACCCCGCGCAGCGCAACATTCTGGGCGTGGCGCAGCACCACCCGCAGATTGCCCGCGATGGCATTCGTCTGCGGCAGTTTGGGCAGCACATCATTGAACTGCTCGGCGGCAAGCGCATCCACCCGGCCTGGGTGGTGCCCGGTGGGGTGAACGAACCGCTCTCCGAAGAGCGGCGCGACGAGATACTCGCCGGTATTCCCGAAGCGCTGAAGATTATTGACCGCGGCCTCTCGCTGTTCAAACAGGTCATGGACACGCACCCGGCAGAAATCCAGAGCTTTGCCAACTTTCCAAGCCTGTTCATTGGCCTGGTCAACGAGAACGGCGAGCCGGATTTTTACGATGGGCATATCCGCATCGTAGACGCGGAAGGGCGCATTGTGGCCGATAACATCGCGGCGAGCGATATCTTTGCGCACATTGATGAGGTGGTCGAACCGTGGACCTACCTCAAGTTCCCCTTCTACAAAGAAAAGGGCTATCCGCAGGGTATCTACCGCGTCGGGCCGCTGGCGCGGATGAACATTGCCGACCAGTGCGGCACCCCCCGCGCCGACCAGGAGTGGGCCGAGTTTTCGGGGTTGCACCGCGGGGCCGTGCTCAGTTCGTTTTACTATCACTATGCGCGGCTGATTGAGATTCTCTACTCGATTGAACTGGTGGAGCACCTGCTCCACGACCCGGATATTCTCAGCCCGCACGTCCGCGCCCATGCCGCGACCAACAACCTGGAAGGCATCGGCATCTCCGAGGCTCCCCGCGGCATCCTCATCCACCACTACAAGATTGATGAGCACGGCCTGATGCGGTGGTCCAACCTGATTATCGCCACCGGCCACAACAACCTGGCGATGAACCGCGGTATTCTCCAGGTCGCCAGACATTTCATCCGTGGCGAGGAAATCAGGGAAGGCATGCTCAACCGGGTGGAAGCGGTGATACGCGCCTACGACCCCTGCCTGAGCTGTTCGACCCACGCCATCGGGCAGATGCCGCTGCACATTCAACTGGTTGGCCCGGACGGGGCGGTGCTGGACGAGGCGCAGCGGGGGGGGTGAGCCGGCGAGAGTCCCGACAGCGCATCATGACCATGACCGAGGGGGAACGAACCAGGGAGCAGAGCGGAACAGGCTTGAGACGGTTCGGCTCTAGCACATCATCGCCTGGAATATTGCCAGTATCCTGCCCACATTATCAATGTAGGTGCGGTCGCGGTCAATGGTCAGCACTTCTTCGTGGAGCTTCAAAAACTGCCACGCCTCCCCCGTCGTGACGCACCCGAAGATGGTGGGAATGGGGCTACCCTTCGCCTGGTTAAACAGTCGGGCACCCACCATCTGGGCAGCACACTGCCCCAGTCCTGCCTCAATGTCCTGTTTCTTTGCCTCCACAATCGTCACCACCGGGGACTGGACGAAGGGCAGGGGGGCCGTTCGCGCCAGCACAAAATCACACTCCCCCACCAACCCCTGCTGCGGATCAACATCCAACCGCTGCCCGGAGTAGATGGCAAAGGCATGCTGACAGACGTCGCGGCAGGTCAGTAAGATGGGACCGATGAGGAATTCCGACCGTGCCTTCTCGCTGCCCAACCCGAAGGGCAATCCCTTCTCCAGTGCCTCCCGCAGCCAGGGAGGAACTTCGAGCGGGGTTACATCGGGAAAGAGCGGTTCCTGCCGCGCCTGGAGGCTGAAGGTCGCAAGAACCGCTTCGAGCGTGAAGTCACTATAGGTCACGATGCCGCGCCCTCCTTCAGCGCCGCTACCAGGTCTTGCATCCCCTTCCGCGCATCGGCAAAGAACATGAGCGTGTTGTCGGCAGCAAACAGCGGGTTCGGAACCCCCGTAAAGCCGGGGCTGAGGCTGCGCTTGATGACCACCACGCTCCTGGCCCTGTCTACCTCCAGCACCGGCATCCCTGCAATCGGGCTGGAAGGGTCGGTACGGGCAGAGGGGTTCACCACGTCGTTGGCACCGACGACAATGGCAACGTCGGCCTGCTCAAATGTCGGGTTGATTTCGTCCAGCGCCCTCACCTTCTCATAGGGGATGTCGGCCTCTGCCAGCAGCACGTTCATGTGCCCGGGCATGCGCCCGGCCACCGGATGGATGCCAAACTCGACCCGCGTGCCCCGCGCCTCCAGCGCGTTGGCAAGGTCGCGCACGGCGTGCTGCGCCTGCGCCACCGCCATCCCGAAGCCCGGCACCACCACCACGCGCCCGGCCCCTTCCAGCAGCATCGCCAGTTCATCCGCCGTAGTTGACTTGATCTTTCCCGCGTAGATATCATCCACCCTGGCCGCAGTATCAGCAGAACTCTGCCGACCGAACAGCACATTGGTCAGCGAGCGGTTCATGGCGCGGCACATGATGCGGGTGAGAATCAGCCCCGATGCCCCCACCAGCGCCCCGGTGATAATCAGGGCGTTGTTGTTGAGCACGAAGCCAGTGGCCGACGCCGCCAGACCAGAGTAGGAATTCAGCAGGGCAATGACCACCGGCATATCGGCCCCGCCAATGCCAATGACCAGCAGCACCCCGAGCACCGAGGCGGGGAGCACCACCGCCCAGTAGAGCCAGGTCATTTCTGGCATCCCCACGAGCCACCCCCCGAAGAGCAGCGCCACTACCAGCAGCGCCACGTTGATGCGCTGGCGGTTCGGTATCGCTGGCGGGTCTTTGAGCAACCCCTGGAGCTTGCCAAAGGCAACCAGGCTCCCCCAGAAGGCCACACTCCCGATGAAGCCAGAAAGCACCGTAGCAACGTTCATCTGGATGAGCGCGGCAGCGGAACCCGAAGATGCCGCATAGATGGTCTGGCGGGTAGACTGCTCCTCTATCAGGGCGGCCCCCGCCACCATCACCGAGGCAATGCCGCCAAAGCCATTCAGCAGCGCCACCATCTGGGGCATGTTCGTCATGGGGACGCGCAGCGCCAGCACGCTCCCCACTGCGGCCCCCACCACCATCCCCGCAAGAATCCATTCAAAGCTCAGGATACGCTGATTGAGCAGGGTCACAACAACCGCCAGCAGCATCCCCGTGGCTCCAAGCAGGTTGCCCCGTACGGCAGTGCGCGGGTGGGTCAGCCCCCGCAGCCCCAGGATAAACAGCACCGCAGCCGCAATATAGGCAATGTTGACCAGGATGTCAATCATGTTCCCCTCCCTTTCTGCTCGCCCTTCTTCTGGAACATCCCGAGCATCCGGTGAGTGACGAGAAACCCGCCCACCACGTTGATAGTCGCAAACACGACCGCCAGAAAGCCCAGAATGGTCGAAGCCGTGGTCGCCTGTGCCCCGGCTGAAACGACCGCCCCGATGAGTGTGATGCCCGAGATGGCGTTGGAGCCGGACATGAGCGGCGTGTGGAGCGTGGGCGGCACCTTGGTGATAACCTCAAACCCGACAAAGACGGCCAGCACAAAAATGGTCAGCGCCGAAATAAAGGTGTCCATTGTGTATCACTCCTTTCCCTGCCCCTCATCTTCATCTTCATGTTCACCGTTCCCGTTCCCGTCCCTGTCCCCGTCCCCGGGTGGCATATCCAGCAACTCCCGTACCTTCGTATGCACGACCTCGCCCTCGTGCGTCACCAGTGTCTCCCGAATAATCTCGTCGTCTCGCGTGGTGCGGAGCGTGCCATCCCGCACGACGTGGCGCAGGAGCGTGGTGATAGTCCGACTGTACATCTGGCTGGCGTGGTAGGCAACCGTGGCAGGCAGATTGGTGGGGCCAAGAATCGTCACCCCCTGCTCGACGACTGTTTCGTCGGGCCGGGTCAGTTCACAGTTGCCCCCCCGTTCGGCAGCCAGGTCCACAATCACGGAGCCGGGAGCCATCCGCGCCACCGCCTCGCGGGTCAGGATGCGCGGCGAGGGCTTGCCCGGAATGGCCGCGGTGGTAATCACCACATCGCTGTGAGCCAGCACCTCGGCCATCAGTTCCCCCTGACGGCGATAGAACTCCTCGTCCATCGCCTTCGCATAGCCGCCCTCTCCCTCAGAATCACCCGTTTCGAGAGACAGTTCAACAAACCTGGCTCCCACGCTTTCCACCTGCTCCTTGACGACCGGGCGCACGTCGTAGGCTTCGACCTTTGCGCCCAACCGCTTCGCCGTTGCAATGGCTTGCAGCCCTGCGACCCCCGCGCCGATGACGAAGACCCGCGCCGGGTGGATGGTTCCCGCGGCGGTCATCAGCATCGGTCCCATACGGGGGAGGGTATTCATGGCCAGCAGCACCGCCTTGTACCCCGCAATGTTCGCCATAGCCGAAAGCGCGTCCATGCTCTGGGCGCGGGTGATACGAGGAATAAGCTCCATCGAAAAGGCCGTGACGCCCTGCCTGGCGAGGGCCTGTATCAGCGCCGGGTGCCAGAGTGGTTCCAGCAGCGCAATCAGCGATTGCCCCCGTCGCATCTGCGCTATCTCCGCTTCGGCCACATCGGGTGTGGCTCCGGCGGCCCGGACCTGAAGGAGGATATCGGCCCGCTCCACGAGGGCTTCACGCGACGCGACTATCTGGATACCCTTTTGCTCGTAGCGGGTGTCCGGGTAGCCCGCTGCGGCCCCGGCGTGCGTTTCGATCAGCACCTCCAACCCATCCTGGACGAGGGCTTGCCCGTCGGCAGGCCCGAGCGCGACCCGTCTTTCGCCCGGGTGCTGCTCTTTCGGAATGCCAACAATCATAGGAACGTGCTCCTTGTGACCTCAGTTTGACCTCAGTTTGACCTCAGTTTGACCCCTGCTCACCCCGCTGCTCCCGAGGTATGCAAGAGCGAGAAACCGCAGAAGACGGCCAGTCAGTTGCGATACTTGCAAGTTCGAGTCCAGGGCAAGATGGCCTTTGACCCGCACCGCAGCCCGCCCCGGCAAAGCAAGCGAGCACCCCGGCTACCGCTGCTGGTAGATACGCCCCAGAACCTCCTGGGGGGAGCGTGCAATCTCCACCCCGTCAAAGGTAATCCCAAGCTGCGTGATGGTCGTCGCCACGCTCGATGAAATACCCGTAATGGTGATATTGCACCCGAGCAGGCGGAGCGCCTGCACCGTCCGCATGAGCGTCTGGACCACCTCGGTGTCAACCGCCACCACCCCGGTGATATCAAGCACAACCAGACGAACATGGCGAGAGTAGACCTCGTGGAGCAGGCGTGTGGTGAACGCCTGCGCCCGGCGGCTGTCCAGCGTGCCGACAATGGGGGACAGGAGGGCATCATTGCTCAGGGGGATGGCCGGGGTCTCCAGTTCGGCCACCAGGTTCAGCAGGCGGCGCTGCTCTTCGTTCTGCCGCTCCAGTTCGCGGGTCTGCCGTTCCACCCGTTCCAGCGCTTCGGTGGCCTGGGTCGCGTGGGTATTGGCGCGTTCGGCCTCGTCTTCTGCTATCCGCTGCGCCGTATCCGATACCAGGCGGCTGACCACCAACCCGGTGATAATCAGGGCAAACAACACGAGCAGGAAGGGGTTGGCAAAGAGGCCAAACGTCCCCATCCGGATGGCCATAATCACCACGACCGAAACCGCGCTCCCGGCCACCCACGCAGGTTCGACCAGCATCAGCGCCATAATGGAGGGGAGAATGGCCGCGTAAGCCCGGCTTTCAGAAAGCTCTACCATCGGGAGCATAAGGCCGACAAAGATAGTCGAGAAGATGACCACAACATATCGCGCATAGTCCCACCCGCGCCAGTAGACAACGAACAACCCGCCGTAGATGAAGACGCTGGTTGCCGTTCCCAGAAGTTCCAGCGGGTTCTGGTCTCTGCTAAACAGGACCAGAAAGAACATCAAGAGCATACCAACAGCCTGAATGCCGATGAGCACCAGGCCAGCCTGCCGCTGCGCTGGGTAATGCGTATCATGAACCATATTCCTCGCTTTCATAGAAATGGCGGCGCAGGAAACCACCTGCTTGAGCGGGTGGAGGAAGCGCTGCCGTCCTCCTTTCTGTTCTCCAAACGTTCCACCATGT
>DAOTUF010000466.1:0-3224 GCA_034437495.1 Chloroflexaceae bacterium
CCACCTGCAAGCCACCATCGTCCCCATATCCGCAACATAGGCGTAGTCACCCACGATATGGATGCCCTGGACAATACCGGGCAGCGCCAGGCGCGAAACCCGCACCGGCTGCGCCGGGTCGCTCACATCGAGCACAGTCAGGGCGGCCCCTTCGCCAAGGTACGCATAGTCTCCCTCCACTGCAACCGCCCTCACGCTGCCGCCAATACTGCCCACCCATTCGATGGTCAGGTCGGTGGCGGGGGAGGGGGAGGGGTCCCCCGCCTGTGCAGGGAGGAGAGTTGCGGGGATGGCCAGCAACGCCAATACAACCAGCACCAGCGTCACTCTTCGTGTTCGGTTCTTCATCCGTTTCTTCGCACTCCTTCTTTGTTCACATAAGCGGGGACGGTGGACTCGCGCCTTGCGGGTCAGGTCTGGCCTATGATACCTTGAAGATGCGCAAAAGGCAACGGGAGCGCACGGTGCGGCTTCCTGGTATCGTTGGGGACGTACGAGGAACAATCAGGAGGCAGGACTGTGGTACCATACACCGAACGTTGGCCAATCATCAGGAGCCTTGGCGAGCTATCCCGATGCGTGATATCCCGATTATACCAATTTGCGTTTTGATGGAGAGCGTGAGGATGGCTACAGATTGCACGAAAACGTGGTGAGATATGCTATGCCATAACGCAAGTTGGTATTAGTATGACGGACCTCCACCGCGACCTGGACACGCTCATCCATACAAGTGGTTGAGCACGATGATCGGGTGGTTTTGCTCCAACAGGGGGCGCCCGCCGTGGTCATGCTCAGGATAGAAACCTTCAGGTGGCTGGAACAGCAGTCCGCGATGGCTTCTCCTGGAGTACGGTTTGACCAGGCGTTGCAGAACGCTGACGCCCTCCGCCATCGCCTTCAGCACTGGCAGGAGCAACAGGGCATCACGGCTGAAACGGTCATCGAGACCTTGCATACCTTACGGGAGGAGCAGGATGCCTCCGTCGCTGGTCGGTGGTGATGCGGGGTTGGCGCTCAAACGGGTGCTTCCTGAGCCAGACAGCGCGAACGCTCAGCCTCTCTGGGAGGCGTGGCGAACACAACCGATCCCCCCAACTATCACATTGCCCCACCAGCGCCCCTTCCTACCCTGCTCAGCGCGTCTGGAGGGCATTCCAGCGTGACCACCCCCCCCCAACGCCCTGAGCGCCCTTCTGTGCCCCCCTCCCCTGCAATCCGACCTGGTATCACATTGCCCCACCAGCGCCCCTTCCTGCCCCGTGCAGCGCGTCTGGGAGGGATTTCAGCGTGACCACCCCCTCCAACGCCCTGAGCGTCCTTCCTTGTCCTCTCCCCCGCAAATCCAACCAGGCCACCAGCGCCCCTTCCTGGCCGTCTCAGCGTGTCTGGGAGGGCATTCCAGCGTGACCACCCCCTCCAACGCCCTGAGCGCCCTTCTGTGCCTCCCTCCCCTGCAATCCGACCTGGTATCACATTGCCCCACCGCCACCCCTCCCTGCCCGTCTCAGCGTGTCTGGAGGGCACCGAAGCCAGGCACTCACTGCGCCAATCCCTCCAGGATGCACATCGCCACCAGGTAGGGCGGAGCCAGGCGAGCGGGTAATCCTAGCGGTCCTCGCATCGCCGTCAGTTTGTAGCGGAGCATGCGGTCGGTCACGCCTATCTTCTGCGCAACGGCCTCCATTGTGGGCAAGGTCATCAGCGCGGGAAGCATCCAGAGCAGCGCCGTATCCTGCACCAGCATCGGCGGCGGGGTGAGGTCGATCCAGGAGGGCGTGGGAGGGCGCTGAACGGGCAGCTGCACCAGGTGAACCAGGGTCGCCAGGGGAACGGTGTCCGCGGCGATGACCGCCACCGCCTTACACAGGGACGCCAACCGCTGCGCTCGGCGGTCCGCGGGTGGAACCAGCACGAGCGTGAACGGACGGGGTTGCGCCTCGTGCAGTCGAGACAGCACCTCGCAGAGCCGCAGCGCGGAGGTCTCTGCCGTCTCGACCACCTGGACCGGCGTGGCTACTACGGATCTCATCGGACTGGTCGGAACCACCTCGACCCCTGTGGCGGTCAACCGATGCACCCAGGGGAGCGAGACCTGCGTCGCCGCTACGACCGTTATGCCCATCGCTGCCTCCTCATCACGGCAATTTCTCCCCCACCTGGCGCAGGGCAGGCGACAAGTCCTTGCTCTGGCGCAGCAGGCAGGCCAGCACCCGCGCCTCGCCAGGCTCCAGCGAACCAATCCAGCACCCCTGGTTGGTCTGGCTGTGCCATTCAATGTCGAACGACCCTTGCTCCACCTGCTGGCCCTAAGCGACGGCCCACAGCGCAGGCATCTGGGCATACCGCACCGCCAACCGCGCCAGCACGCGCTCCACGACCAGGCGCACAGGCTCCTGAAGGCCAGGCGAGCGCTGCACTCGATGCAAGAATGTGGCCAACTCCAGCGCCAGGTCGCTCCCCAGAATGAGCGGCAGGGTCGGGGGTTGAGGATCGGGGGTCGGGGATCGGGGGTCGGGGTGGCTTTCCCTGGTTCTCCTGATAGTGCGGGGAAGGCGGTTCGGTCAGGCAGTCGGTCGGTAACGACGACACCCGCAGCCAGGGGTGCAGTGGTTCAGGGAATATCAGGTCTGCCATCGCGTCTTCCTCCAACTTCGCAATTCGCCTCCACCACGCGCTGTGCCAGGAGCGGCGGCACTCCATTGCCGATAATCTGCCCTGCCAGGCGGCGGCGCTTAGGCAGGACATAGCTGTCTGGGATGCTCTGGAGCCGCGCCAGGGCGCGTGGGGTAAACTGCACGCAGCGACCCTCAATCAGCGCCCGCGTCGCAACCTTTGACGCATTTGAAGCCGTGACGGTTGGGGCAGGTTCGCTGGCTTTGCGTTGCGCTGCTAGCGCTGCTGGCGCTGCGTTGCGCTGCTGGCTTTGCACTGGTGGGGCCACCGTTGCCCCCACCAGAAGGTCCCTGCGCGTGTTGCCAGAGAGCTTTTTTCCCTGGAGCGGGCTGCGCAGGGAGATTGTCTTGCGTTTTATCGCGTTCCACTGGTTTGTTCCCGTGTTCTGTTGGAACCTCGTGCGAAGGGTCAGGCGAACCCTGTTCTGTTCTATCACCTCGACACCAAATTCGCGTACATCGTGAACAGGCCAGGCGTTGCTTCTATGAACAATGAGAACCGGGCTACTTTCTGCCTCCCAGAGGAGTACAAATGGGCCAAATGGTGCG
>DAOTUF010000467.1:0-6199 GCA_034437495.1 Chloroflexaceae bacterium
GTGGGGGTCGGGAGGACGGGCATAGTCGTTGAAGTTGTTGAAGTTGAAGCAGAGGCCGATTCCTGTGCTTCCCGGGAGCACGCGCCGGTCAGGGCTAGCGCGAGGGTGAGCAGGGTGAGCAACCACCAGCAGCGGACGACCGGGTTCATGATGAGGGGGTACTATTTCCTATCAGGACTATATCCGATTCCTGTTCCCATTGTACTGGAAGTCGTCGGAAAAAACCAGGTTCACCTGGCTTCGGATTTCAGCGGTCCCCGAAGACCTGCCCGAGGCTGGTCCTGTGGTATCATAGAGGGGAGGACATCCCCGGAACCCTCCGGTCTCGCAGAGGAGGTATAGCTTATGACAGACATTGCCATCTCAACCCGCGTGGAGCGGCTCGAAGATATCGTAGCGAACACCAGTCGCAACATTGACCGGCTGACGGAGCGTATCAATCGTAACTCGATAGCGATTGACCGGCTGACGGAGCGCGTCAATCGCACTTCGGCGGCAGTCGAACAGCTTTCTCGCGAGATGAGCGATTTCAAGCAGGAGATGGGTGATTTCAAGCAGGAGATGAGCGAGTGGCGCGAACGACAGGACCGTCAGCAGGAGCAGCGCGAACGCGAGCAGCACGCCCGGGAAGTGAAGTGGGAGCAGGAACGCAAAGCGCAGCAGGAACGATGGGAGCAGGAACGCAAAGCGCAGCAGGAACGATGGGAGCAGGAGCGCCAGCAGCGCGAACGCGAACGCAAAGCGCAGGAAGCACAACGCGAGCAGGAACGGAAAGCGCAGCAGGAACGATGGGAGCAGGAGCGCCAGCAGCGCGAACGCGAGCAGAAAGAACGAGAAACTCAGCGCGACCGCGAAATCCGCGAATGGCGGCAGCAGATGGCGCAGATTTCGCACAAGATGGGAACGCTGGTGGAAGACTTTGTGGCCCCCAGTGTCCCCGGTATCCTCAAGCAGATTGTGCATTGCTCAGACCTGCCGAGAATGGAAGGTATCCGCATTGTGAAGCGGTTGGGGGACAACCAGCGGCAGGAATATGATACGGTGGCTGTGTGTGCCGAGTACCTGCTCATCACCGAGACCAAGACAACCCTGCGTCCCGAATATGTGCGCGATTTTGTGGAGAAGCTGCGGCGGGCCCGCGACTTCTTCCCTGAATACCCCGACAAACAGATTATCGGGGCTATGGCGACCTTCTATGTTGATCCCTCGTTGATAACCCATGGCGAACGGCAAGGGTTGATTATGATGGGCATTGTCGAGGGGTTGCTCCAGATACTCAACTCCCCCGGGTTCGACCCATCCAGGTTTTAGCAGGGTTCTCAAGAGAGAATCTACGGCCCGGCGATGAAGTTATCGTTCACCTCCCCTGCGCTCAGCGCCCGGCTGTAGACCGCCACCTGGTAATACTCCCCAAGCCAGCTTCGGTTTCCTCCAAACTCATTGGCCAGGGCCAGCCCATAGGTATCATTCCAGTTCGAGAGATCCCCTCCGAGCGAACCACTGATATGGCTTACCCCGTCAAGGTAGAGGTTCGTATTCCCCGCTGCATCGCGAGTATAGACTACGTGCGTCAAGTTCAGCGTGAGCGAACCATCCGGTGTGGTCAGGCCCCCCGTCATCCCATTATTATCCGTCACGCTGGTGCGCAGGCGGAAGCTATAGCGGTCATCCGGGGTTCCGCCTGCCTGCCCGTGCGCGAGCGTAAAATTGCGGTTGCTCGTATCTTCTGAGAGCGTCACAATGCGGGAAGGGGTGCTCTGAACCAGTTGCGTTGGCCTGACCCATGCCTCAACGGTCAGTTCGTTGCTGGCTTTGGCCGCATCGATAATCTTCGTTGCGGCCCCGCTGGAGGCGATAATGGTTGCAGCATCCACCGACAGACCGCCAGAAATCCAACTGGTTGCCGATGGGTTGTTGATAGCGAGATCCAGCGGGGTATCAATGCCTGACACGTCGCGGACGACCGAGCCGCTCCCCTCCTCGAAGGTGTAGAGGGCGACCAGGCTCCCGCTGCTCTCGTAGGCTCCAATATCACACTGCACGATGGGCCGCGAGACCCCCCGCTGGTCCACAGCAACCGCACACGCCGCAGGCGGGATGACATCGGAGGCCGGGCTTCCCGTCTGCAAGGCGTGTGTCTCCGTCTCCCCACCGTTGTTTTGCAGCGGGCCGAGCAGCGGGTCCGTCCCGGTGACATTGCCCGTCAGGTCGCCGCCAATGGTGCAGCCGGTGGGGTCTTCAATCAGGTTGTAGCCCTGCGAGGTCATGTTTCCCCGGCACTCCGTCCCGGTAAGGGCCGTGTTGTCGGCCAGGAGTGATTGTTTGATTCTGGACCAGCCAAACCCCATACCAGCATCATAATAGATGCCGCCACCTTCATCGCCGGCCAGGTTGTCGCTCACCGTGCTGCTGGTCAGTGACAGTCTCCCCATACTGTTGTAGATACCGCCGCCATCGTTATTGAAAGCGGTGTTGCCACTGACGGTGCTGTTGGTCAGCACCACCCCACCCATGAATGTGCTGATACCGCCGCCACTGTTTTCTGCTGTGTTCCCGCTGACGGTGCTGCCAGTGAGGGTGGTATTGCCTGCAAACGTACCAATACCACCACCATAGCTATCGGCAGTATTCCCGCTGACGGTGGTATCTATGATGGTGAGCGTCCCGCTCGTCTGGATTCCACCGCCAAAGGATTCGGACGAGTTGTTCAGGAATTGACTGCGGTTCACGGTCATCGTCCCTGCATTATACAGCCCTCCTCCCATACCGCTGCCGCTCACGTGGTTGTCCTGAACCACGCTGGTGTTCAGATACAGCGTTCCCATGTTCAGGATACCGCCACCACTCGTATCATTGACTCGCCCCTCCTGAATGGTCACATCGTCAATGGTCACAGTGACGCCGCTATTGATCGTGAACACGCGACTGGTATTGTTCCCGCTTATGGTCAACAGGGAAGCGCCGGGTCCGTCAATGGTCAGGTCTTTGTTCAGGATGATGTGCCCGCTGGTCAACCGGATGGTTCCCGTCGTGCAGAACAGGATAGTATCTCCGCTGCTGGCGTTGAGCACCGTCTGACGCAGCGAGCCGGTACCACTATTGTTCGTGTTGGTGACTTTGTTGTCCGACTCATCTTCGATGGTCAGCGTGGCAGCCGACGGATTGCCCAACGCGACGTTGACCGGGTTGCTCAAGGTCAGGTTGACCGTTTCATTCGGAACCGTGGTGTCGCAGCTATCAATGACCGTCACGGTGAAGGTCCGGGTCGTCACCCCGGGCGGGAAGGTCAGCGTTCCGCTGGCGGGAAGGTAGTCGCTCCCCGCGGTTGCCGTCCCATCGCTGGTGGCGTAGTCCACCGACACGCTTTGCGTCGAAGTCATCGAGAGGGTCACATCGATAGGAACCACTCCGTCACTCTCGCCTACCGTGTAGGCTGCTGCGCTGAACTGCACCCGTATGCCGCCATACTCAACCGCGCCCGTATCGCACAAAACGCCGTCCGGTCGGGCAACGCCGCGCTGGTCGGTGGCGACGCCGCACATCGCCGCGGGGATGGTATCAATGGCCGGACTGCCCGGTTGCGGGGCGTGGGTAAGGGTCGGGCCACCGTTGTCCTGGAGCGGGCCGAGCAGCGGGTCAATGGGGCTAACACTGCTGCCCACCTGGTCATTGTTGACGCCGTTTGTGAAGCCGTTACACCCTTCGTCATTGCCAATCAGGTTATACCCGTCCGATACGAAATCCTGATGACAGTCGGGAGCAAACGAAACGGCTTGATTTCCGGCCATGATGCTCTGGGACACCGTCACCATATTGATGCCCAACGTTGAGATATAGAAGCCACCGCCCAGGTCTCCGGCTCCATTGCTGGTGATGGTGCTGTTGTGTATCTCGGTGGTCAGGTAGCGGGCGAAGACCCCACCGCCGTGCTGTCCTGCCTGGTTGCCACTGATGGTGCTGTTTTCAACATCGACCATTGAGTACTCGCTGTAGATACCCCCACCATCCATTGTGGCGGTGTTGCTGTGGATCGTGGTGCTGTATATGTCCAGGCCAGCCTGGTCCATAGCGGATGTTCCGATGTTGCTGATGCCGCCACCATGTTCGCTCTCGTTCTCGCGCACCGTGCTGTTGCGCAGTTCCAGGGTGTCTTCGTTCTGGATACCGCCCCCATAGGCACCGGCGCTATTGTCGCTCACGGTGCTGTCGGCCAGGGTCAGGGTGCCTGCTTCGTTGTTGATCCCGCCGCCATCATCTTCCGCGGCATTGTCGTGGATGGTGCTGGCGACAATAGCGACGGTGCCGTTCTCGTTGTAGAGACCACCCCCATCGTCATCCACTGCGTTGCCACTGACGGTGCTGGCGGTCAGGGTCAGGTCTCCCCCATTGTTGAAGATGCCACCGCCATCCACATCCGCGGTGTTGCTCATCACTACGGTCGCGGAGAGCGTGAGCGTTGCGGATGATGCGAACCGGTTGGAGAGACCCCCTCCGCTGCCGTTCTGCACAGCATTGCCCATCACGGTGGTGTTGATGAGGGTCATGGTCCCTTCATTGTTGGCTCCGCCGCCGGCTCCGCCGCCGGCTCCGTTCCCCCGGGCTTCGTTGTCCCTGATGATGGTGTTGGTGACGGTGACATTGCCACCCTCATTATCCAGGCCGCCGCCATCATCTTCCGCGGCATTGTCGTGGATGGTGCTGTCGGTCAGGTCCAGAGAACCGCTGACCTGGTAGATGCCGCCACCATCGGTGGCAGCTTCGTTGCGACTGACGGTGGTGCTGGTGAGCGAGGCATTGCCATCTCCGATGAAGAGGCCACCGCCATAATCACTGGAGTTGTTGTCGCTTACGGTGCTGTCAGTCAGCGTCAGGGTGCCAGCCCCACTATAGATGCCGCCGCCGTTGCTGGTTGCGGTATTGCTTATCACCATAGTTGCGGAGAGCGTGAGCGTTGCGGACGGTGAAACTCTGGTAGCGATGCCACCGCCGTTGCCGTTCTGCACGGCATTGCCCATCACAGTGGTGTTGATGAGGGTCATGGTCTCTTCGTTGTTGATACCGCCGCCGTGATCTCCTCGGGCTTCGTTGTCCGCGATGACCGTATCGGTGATGGTCACGTCCCCGTTCCCATTGTCCAGTCCACCGCCATCATCCCCTGCACGGTTGCCACGGATGGTGATGCTGGTGAGCGAGGCGCTGCCAGTGCGGACGTAGAGACCGCCCCCATCGTCGGTGGTGCTTTCGTTGTTGCTGATGGTGCTGTCGGTCAGGTCCAGAGTGCCGCTCTCGTGGTAGATGCCGCCGCCATCGCTGTCGGCGGTGTTGCTATCAACGGTGGTGCTGGCCAGGGTGAGTGAGCCATCACTGAAGATGCCTCCCCCCCGGTTGGTCGTGGTGTTGCTCAGGACGATGGTGTTGTTCAGTGTGAGCGCACCGTGGTTGAGTAGCCCACCTCCATCATCACCGCTCACGTTTCCTTCCTGGATGGTCACGTCATCTATGGTGACGGTTGTGCCGCCGCTGATTTCGAATATGCGGCTGGCGTTGCTGCCGCTGATAGCCACCAGGGATGCCCCAGGGCCGTCAATGGTCAGGTCTTTGTCAATATCTATCTGCCCACTGGTGAGCGTGATGACCGCTGGCAGCGGGGTGATGCAGAACCCGATGGTATCGCCTGAAGTGGCGTCGGCAATGGTCTGGCGCAGCGACCCCGGCCCACTGTCATTGGTGTTCTTGACCATATTGGGGTGGGCACCCAGGATGGTCAGCGTGGCGGTGTCGGGGGTTCCCAGGAAGGCGTTGGCAGGGTTGCTCAGCGTCAGTCCAAGCGTTTCGTCAAAGTCGCAGTCATCCATAACCGTGATGGTGAAGATGCGGGTCAGGTCGCCAGGGTTGAACGTCAGGGTGCCGTTGGCAGGCACGTAGTCTATACCCGCTGTGGCGGTGATGTCGCTGGTGGCGTAGTCAACTTCTACGATTTCCGTAGAGGCCCGGTTGAGGGTGGCAGTAATCGTTGCCGTGCCTTCGTTCTCGTAGACGCTGTAGCTGGCAGCGCTGAACTGGACAGAGACCTGCTCGAAGGTTGCCTCAATCGTGTGGTCAGCGGTGACGACCTACACCTTCTCCAACGTCACCGCTCCCACCGAGGAGCCGTCCACCTCGACGTCCGCCACGGTGTAGCCCGCGTCGGGGGTGATGG
>DAOTUF010000468.1:0-8948 GCA_034437495.1 Chloroflexaceae bacterium
GTGGGGGGTGTGGGGGCTGTTGGGGTTGTGGGGGTCTCGTCGGTTTCTCCACCGTCTCGCCTAGAATGTGTGACAACGCATCCAGAACGGTCTGGTGTGGTTCCAGGTCGGGCGGATGGCCGGCGGCCACCTGGGTCATCATCACCCCGATGGCGTCCATGCCGGCGTAGATGCTATCGCACACGTCGGGGGTAAGCTGGAGCTTGCCCTGCCGCACCACGCTGAAAACATCTTCCATGCGGTGGGCTATCTGCTCCACCCCGTCCAGACCAGCGGCTCGTGCGCCTCCTTTCAGGCTGTGCGCCTCGCGGAAAAGCTGGTCAAGCAATGCCTGGGAGCGGGGGTGGTCTGGCTCGCGTTCCAGTTCCAGGAGGATATCCGTGGCGGTCTGGCGGTGTTCCTCCTGTTCTTCCTGAAATGCCGCCAGCACTTGCGCCATGATTTCTTCGTCGGTCAGCATCGTTGTCTCCCTATTCGGCTTCCCAGTTGACGATAATCCGCGGGTCGGAGAGGAGCAGGGGCGGGTCAATCAGGACAT
The DNA here is from genome assembly GCA_034437495.1 of Chloroflexaceae bacterium. Lineage (GTDB taxonomy): Bacteria > Chloroflexota > Chloroflexia > Chloroflexales > Chloroflexaceae > JAAUSY01. The sequence goes on from DAOTUF010000468.1 coordinate 539, forward strand.
TCAAGTCCTGGTCCACCCCTCGGATCCAGGTGGCTCCCCCGCCGGTGGTGGTCGAGAGGGCCGGGGCCAGGTTGACATCACTGTGGCGGACCTCGATAACCCCGTCGGTCAACAAACACACTTCCATCCCGTTGGCGCTCACAATGAACAGAAAGGACTGCGGGCCAGGGGGTGTCTGCGCCATGTCGAGGAGCGGGCGGACATCGAGAACGGTCAGGAGCTTGCCGCGCACGTTGACCAACCCCAGGACAAAGGGGGGCGTGGCCGGCAGGGGGGTATACCGCGTGAGCGGCTGCACCTCGCGCACGAAGTGGGCGGGGACGCTGTAGCGACCGCCGCCGAGCTGAAACACCAGGATTTCTTCTCCTCGCCCGTCCTCGGTGTCCACCTTCTGGATGGCCAGGTCACGGGCGCGTTCTTCCAGCATCTCCCAGAGTTCCGGGTGCTCACGCAGATGTTTGTAGTCTCCCATAGCTCCACGTCCTTCCATCAACCGCCAGCCGCCAGCCATCACCCATCAACCGCCAGCCGTCACCCGTCAATCCTCCCCCGGCCTGACCGACCGGTCCTCAAGCGCAATACTGGTGGCTGCCTGCCTCTAGATTATAGCATGGTTACTCTTTGATTGCTCATAGTTTGTACATCGCCGTTGCCTGCTGGAGGGTCTGGGCCAGCGTGTTCAAATCTCTGGCGGCCTGCTCTGCCTGGCGGGTGCTGGCGAGGGTCTGGTTCATCGCCTGCTGGATAGACCGCATGGCCTGCCCAATCTGCTCCATCCCTGCGGTCTGCTGGTGGGCTGCCGCCGCCATCTGGGTGTTGGTCTGGGCGCTCGCTTCCACCTCCGCCGCAATCTGGTGAATGATCTGCCCGGCCTCTCTGGACAACTGAACGCCCATCTCAACCCCCCTGGTACCCTCCTCCGTGACCATTACCGCGGCATTCGTGGCCCGCTGAATCTCTTCAAGGATTTCCTGCACCTGGGCTGTAGCCGCCTTCGAGCGTTCGGCCAGTTCGCGCACCTGCTGCGCGACGACAGCAAAGCTCTTGCCCTGCTCGCCGGCCCGCGCCGCTTCAATGGCTGCGTTCAACGCCAGCAAATTGCTCTGGTCGGCCAGTTCGCTCACCGTCGTCGTAATCGCCCCGATAGCCTGGGTCTGTTCCGAGAGCGAAAGTATCGTCTGGGCGATGCTCTCGACCTGCTTCCGTATCTGGCCCATCCCGGTGATGGTATCTTCCACGGCGCGGGTCCCTCGCCGCGCTTCCTGAAGGGTCTTCTGGCTCTCCTGGGTCACTTTGCCGGCCTGCTGGACGGTCTGGTGGGCGATGCTCTTCACCTCTTCGACGGTGGTGGTCGCCTGGGCAATGGCAGACGATTGCTCGGTCACGCTGGACGCCTGCTGTGTCGTGGCGGAGAGGATTTCCGCGGCGGCCGCAGCAATATTATTGCTGGCCTCATGCACCTGCCCGGTGATGACCCGCAGGCTCTCGACCATGCCATTCAACCCCTGCCCAAGCTGCCCGAGCGCTCCGTTTTGCTGCGCGTTCAATTGCTGGTTCAGGTTGCCCTGGGCAACGGTCTGGGCAAACGCCAGGTAGTGGGCAACGGTCTGTTCCAGGTTTCGACGGTTCTTCGTCTCTTCTTCCTGGAGCTGCCGTGCCTCCTGCTGCGCCTCCTGTTCCGCCATAATTCGCGACTCCAGCGAACCCGCCATGGTGTTGAAGCTGGAGGCCAGCACCCCGATTTCGTCCCGCCGGTTCAGGTTCAGGCGACGGCTCAAGTCTCCCTCGGCGATGGCCTCCGCTGCGCCTACCAGCGCTCCCAGAGGTCGGGTAAACATCCAGCGGGCAAACGCTATCATGACAATCACCGAGACGACCATGGTTCCCCCCATAATCAGGAGGGCATAGGTCGTTTGTTTATTCACGGTCGCATAGAAGCTTGATTCGGGTACGCGGTGCAGGTAATACCACCCTGTTGTCTCGATCCGTCGGATCATCGATTCGCTCACCTGCCCCGTGCTGCCCGTGGCTCCGCGAAAGAAGACGGAGGTCTCGCCGCCGGGGGTGCTGCTGGTCCGCAGTTTTTGCGCATTTTCTTTGACCTGGGGGAGGTTGGTGGCTCGTTCGCGCAGCAGGGTTGCCGTCTGGTCGCCAAACCGCTGCTCATCAATCATTTCCTGGGCTACTTCTGGCTCAAGCGGCACGGTCGGGTTGAGCAAATGTTCAGGATTGGCGGGGTTGGCAATGCGAATGAGGTGGCGGTCCATCAGGACGCTGTAGCTTCCCTTCCCCGACTGGCCGGTGGCCAATCCTACAATGGCATTCAGAGCGTCGAGGTTGGAACTCACATGCACGATTCCAATGACTTCTTCCGCAAGGTTGTTCACGGGGGCCGTGATGTGAAAGTGGGGGATGGTCCGCCCGGCGTCGGAGTCTATTTCAACTTCCGAAATGGTCGTCTGCCCATCCAGGGCGGCTTGAATCTCCGGCTCTTCGCGCAGGTCTCGCCCCACCAGCGATTGCGTGGTGCTGATGATAATCTCCCCATTCTCGTCAAGCAGGGAGACAGCGGCATAGGCGTAGGACTCGCGGAAGGTTTCCAGGAAAAAGAGCACCTCCGCGTCAAACTGTTCGCTTCGCCGCTGCGTGAGCACGTCGCTGATAATGGGCAAGGCGGCAAGGACCACGGTGTCGGACTGGCGCTCCGAGAGGTAGGCTTCGATATGTTCGACTGAGTTATCCACATGGGACTTGATGCGTTCGCGGGTGATCTCCAGCATGTTTCCGCGGGCAAGCGCCGTGTTGAGCAGGGTCATTCCGAGCATGGGGAGCACCGACGTGGCAAGAAAGAGCAGGATAAGCTTGCTGCTCAGGGAGCGCGTGGGCAAAAGGAAATGGAACATCTTTCTACCTCTTCCAGGCACAGCATCTAAAAAATCAACGAGTGGAATGAAGGATTTTCTCTGGAGTCTATTGTAGCAGTTTCTGGAAGGAGAAGGGTATCCGCGGTTCTACGTAATTTATGCGGGAATACACCTCAGTCTGGTGAACCGCTGGTTCCTTTCCTACCCGCGGGGACTACCCTGCTTCTTTGCTCACATCTTTGCGGTTGAGATATTGCCCGACCGAAGCATAAAGCTGGTCGTGGGCCTGCCGTGACTTGAACAGGCAGTCATCCTTAAAGAGGTAGTCGTTTGCCCCGAGTTCAATCGCCCGTTCTACGTCGCTCACGCTGTCGCTGGTGGTGAGCATAATCACGGGAATATGGGCAGTGGCGCGGTTCCGCTTCAAACGGCTCAATATCTGGAACCCATCCAGGGAGGGCAGGTTGATATCCAGGAGAATCAGCGCCGGGTAGTGGGCACAGGCGTGCCGCCACCCCTCGGCTCCGTCGCTGATGACGTGGACGTCATAGTCCGCGAAGGTCTGCAACAGGAGCCGGAGTTGGAGCGCCTGGCTCGGGCTGTCTTCCACCAGCAGAATGTACGGTCGTTCGCTCATCTATACCATTATCTATCATCTATAACAGAATTGTTGCACTATTACCAGGTGCACTGCTTTTGCCAGGACTTCATTGTCCTGTTCGGGAGGTCGTCTCAGACCGGCGGCCAGGGGATGGCCGGCCCGTGCCCGGGCCGGGGGTAGGTCCCCGTGGTCATCATATAGTCGAGCCGCTGTCCGAGCGCCTGGACTTCCGGTGGCGTCAGAAGGTGTTTCAAAGACCGCTTGAGATCCAGGATTCGGGCGTCTTCGAAACACCGCCTGAAGTAGCCCAACGCCTGCACCACATCGGGCGGGAAGGGTTGACCGATGAAATCCCACAACACCGTCCGGAGCTTGTATTCCTCATGAAAGCAGATACCATGGTCGATGGCCCACATCTCCCCCTCTGCTCCCTTGAGACAATGCCCGCTCTTGCGGTCGGCATTGTTGACCAGGTAGTCAAACGCCGCCAGACGTAAGATAGCGTCTTCGTACCCGCCTGCCTCATACATCGTGAGCAGATGCTCCTCCGGGTCATGGTCTATGAACAACTGGAGCGACCCCACCCCGTGGGGACCCTCGCGCAGCACCGTAGGCGGAACAAAGCCAAACCCCAGGGCTTCGCTCACCAGGTAGGCCGCCACCTCGCGGCAGCAGAGCGTTCCCCGCGGGAAATCCCACAGAGGACGCTCACCCCGCCGCGGCTTGTAGACGGCATACGCTTCCTCCCCCTCATAGGCAACCCGGGCAAGCAGGGTGAAGTTGCTGCTGTAAGGGAGCATCCCCTCAACCTCAACATCCCCATACAGGAGCACATCCAGCATACTGGTGGGAGGTATCTTTTCCAGGTTCATAGGCTCACAGGCTCACAGGCTCACAGGCTCACAGGCTCCCCGGGCGCTGGTCAGGGGACAGGCGGCTTGGGTTCAGGGATGCACCGGGCCATGACCATTGCGCTCGGGACAAAAGTGCCCCTCCGCGTCCATCGGGCGACCGCAGTTGCCGCAGATGGGACGACCTGCTTCGACCACGTTGGTCGCGTGAGCACTCAAGGCCCGCATCTGGTGGCGGGTCGCGGAAAGGCGGGCCAGGATACTTTCCTCCTCCTCATCCTCGGCAACCCCCTGAACCACGAGCACCACCATATCCCGATCACTATCATAGCCCAACCCCATCTGCGCCACCCGAAAGTTCGCCTCCAGCGGCTCTTCCAGACGCATATCCATCACCAGCAAATCATCGGTGGTGGACAACTGCGGGTTTTTTTCGGCCAGTTCATCCAGCAGACGGTCAACCGCATTCGCCAGAGCACGGACCTGCTCCTTTTCGGCCAGCAAGGAGAGCCGCTGCTTGCCCTGACGAGCCTGGATATAGAACACCCGCTCACCCGGCGGCCCGATAGCCCCGGCGGTCATGTGCTGCACCGCATCAAATTCGTAGGTAAACTCTGCCATACGAGTCCTCAAACAAGGTTCTTGTTCCCCTATCCTCTATCTGTTCTCTCTATCTCTCACCGCTATCTCCAGATAGCTCCAACCTTACCCCGTCTCTCGCGCCTCCTGCTCCGACTGCGGCGCTGGTTCGGCGTGGTGCTGCTCCGCATCGGCCACGAATGCCCGCACCGGTTCGAGCGAGCCAGTATCATTGAACGCAATCAGGCGCGGTCCCATACGCGCAAAGGCCAGCGCGGTCAGCGACGCCGGGCTAATAACCAGCCGTTGGAACAGGTCCATATGGATCCCGATGTAATGGGCAACGACCAGTTTGATGACGTCGGCGTGCGACACCACCACGATGACGTCCTGCTCCCCGTGCTGTTCCCGCAGTCTATCCAACGTCTCCACCGCCCGCCGCTGCACCTCGCCCGGCGTCTCCCCGCCCGGAAACCGCGTCCCGCTCGGGTAAAACTGCACGCCCGGCCAGAGTTCGTGGCGAGCCAGTTCCTTCAATTCCGCCCCCGTCCACTCCCCATAGCGCACCTCGCCAAGCCCCTCAACCACGCGCACCTCAAGCTGCTGCGGAGCCGCCACCGCCTGCGCCGTCTCGGTGGCCCGTTCCAGCGGGCTGCTGTAGACCGCCGCCAGCGAAAGAGCGGCCATCCGCTCCCCGAGCAACCGGGCCTGCTCCCGCCCCTCCGCATTCAGGAACACACCGGGCGTCCAGCCTGCCAGCCTCCCCTTGACCCAATCATTGGTCGCGTGGCGTACCAGGATCAGAAGTGTCACCGAATCTTGCGCGGTGGAAGCCACGCCACTTCAGTGGCAGTGGAGGAAACCGCGCTCCTCCTTTCTTTTACCTGTTTCCTTACTCTCAAGCCTTTATCCTTGCTTAATGCTTCCAGCAAATCGCTCCTCATTCATGATACCACACATACGGCTCCCTCTCTCCTGGCATCCTGGTCAGAGCTGACGGGAGGACGAGGGAGCGGCGGGGAATGGCCGGGGAACAGCCGGGGCAACCCCCGGGAGCACCATCAAAAAAAGAACCTGGTACGAATTTCCTCAGAAGCAATAATCTGAGGAGAAATGACGTGGTGGGCCGGACATGCCTTTCTGTTGCAAAAAAGACAACGAAACGGCACCCTGTGCAAAAATTCCTTCCCGAATTGTGACCTTGCCTCTCCCTCTCTGGCCTCGGTATCCCCCGATTAATCGTTCAGGTTTTATTCCTTCAGAATGAGGAAAACACTCCCTTGAGGGAAGCTCCTACGCCCCCTCTTTTTGACTCAGGAGCAACTATTGACAAATTCTGTTGCTTCCTATATAATCATGGCGAACGTCGGGGTGGTCAAAAGAAAGTCCAGACCGCTAGAGCCTACGAAGCGGGAAGAGACAACCAGAACCACCTGAGTACACCCTGGGGCAATCGTTGGATTGCATAACGGTTTCTTTTAGGTAATCTCGTTGGTAAGCGTGAAAAACGAGGAGGTTAGTTTCTTATGGATAAGCCAAAAGACGAGTGGGATGATCTGGTACCACCACGGTGGCGAAGTGTTTTCAACAACCAGGACTGGCTGATGCACGACATCTACGCCAAATCGATCTACGGGTTCCTGTGCATTTCGCTGGTTGTTCACACCCTGTGCTTCCTCTGGAGGCCTCACTGGGGTATTGCGGCTATTCAGGCAGTTCCGGTACCGACTTCATTGTAAAGATAAGGAGAGGGTGTTATGGCTCCACGTTGTCCATTCAGGACCAATGGCGTTGCGTGTGGCGTCGTCGGTCTGATGATCACACTGCTGCTTCACTTTGTGTTGCTCAGCTCGCCGCGCTTCAACTGGATCAACCCGCTGACGGTCACGATCCCGGTTGAGTCGTTCAACAACGTTCTGATGTCGCTTGGCCTGATGTAAGCCAGCAATTTGTTGGATGTTTCCTACATCCGAAACCAACAATTTGTTGGGTGCAGGAACTCCGCACGACCGCCAGCAGTTCCTGTTGGCGGTCGTGTGTTGTGTCTTGTATCGTGGGACGAAAACGCCTGGTGCCTCTTGATGTGGTGATGGTGCAAGCAAGCGTGACCTGGGATTTTTTTCATCATGAACCGAGTGAAGGCAGGCGTTCAGTTAGCAGCTAAAAGGAGGCCCATGCCATGTGGAAGTTGAGTCAACGACAGCTACGGAAAATCGTGGTGGCCGTTTCTGTCGTTGTCATGATGGGGATTGTCTGGTTGGCAATCCTTGGTATCTGGTTGATCCACGATATTGCGTATGTTTATAACTATGATAAGTTTAATGAGATAACTGCTGGTCTCACCTCGGTCGAGGATTATGAGGAACTCTGGGCTAATACCAATGGCCTCGATCCATATCTTCTGGAGCAAGTTTGGGCCGCTCCTTATGACGCTGCAAAGAACTTGCAGCGCATTACCCAGACCCAACCAAACGTGCCAGAAGGGGAAACGCTGCCAGATGGTCGTGAGGCCTGGTATGGTTTCGAAAACTGGACGGAAGGCGTCCAGGCAGGGTCCGAATATATCGCCCAGTTCCCTGACCCCCAGAACATGCAGGTCTTGACGGAACTGGACACCGCCCAGACCTGGGCTTACATGCAGCAGCAGGTTTCGGGGGCGATGGCCGTCGGATGCCAGTACTGCCATGATGTCAAGCCTGGTGAGGATGGCAATTATCTCTTCAATGAGGATACGTTCGATCAGAAGATTTCCGCTCGCAGTATGATGGAACTGGTCGATGATCTGAATGCCCAGTACATTGTGAACCTCCCCTACTGGCGGGGTAACTACGTTACCTGTGCTACCTGCCACAGCGGTCTTGGCAACGGGCGCGGGACCCCGACCCACATGGAAGGGGTGTCGGATGAGTTTGTGAAGAGCGTTCCGCCGCAGCGCGTCAACCTCGATCCGCTCGATGAGAATGGCGTGCCGCTCATTACGCCAGAAGAGAAGCCCGAAGAACTGCGCGGGCGGCTCTTGCTCCAGGATGCCACGCTCTGGCTCTACTACAACTATTCGGTCTTCGAACCCTACGATCCGGCCAATCCGAAGAGCGGTCGTGGCTCGCTGGCGATGGTCTGGCCGTTCGAAAAACCGCGAACGATTGACCAGGCGACCATCCAGACCAACGTGATGAACTCGAATGCCTGGTCCCTGGGCGTGGGCTGCACCTACTGCCACGACCCGCGGAACTGGTACAACTACGAGATTGTCTCGGAAGCACCGCTGCTGGATGGTCAGGCTATCTCCCCCAGGATTAAGGCGCAGCGCATGCTGCTCATGATGACCTACATTGCCGATAACTGGACGGAGTATGGAGCCATTGCCAAGGAACGGTCCATTGGCCCGACGACTCCCAACACCACCGTGTTGGGCGACCCGATTGGCGTCGGTCATCGTGACCCACCGGCTGAGTCCATGGGTGAACTGGCGTGGCCGTCCCGACCCAACGACCTGCCACGGGTAGGCTACCTGG
>DAOTUF010000469.1:0-2119 GCA_034437495.1 Chloroflexaceae bacterium
ATACAACGCACTGCTGGAATTGGGGGCGGTATCCGAGGGTGTGCAGCAGATGCAGTTCAAAGGTCCGCAACACCAGTTCTGGCCTGGGCGTCGTATCAAGGAGCACGAAAATGCGGAGCAGGAGGGAAAAGAGTTGCGGGTTTTCCTCGTTTCTCGTCACCATATCGTACAGTTCGGCAATGTAGTAGGCACAACCCAACCGCGACAGGTCGGACCGCAGGGTGGGGAACGCATGGATCACCTGGCTCTGGGTCACGATGTCCAGGTTTTTCCCGATGGCCAGCATCATACTGGTATGCGTGAATAGCTCGATGTACCCGGCGATGCGGCTGGTCGTTTTGCGCACGCCCCTGGCAGCAACCCGCTGCTTTCCGGCTGGCGTGCAGAGGGTAAGCAGTCGGTCGGCCTCACCCACATCGCTTCGGCGGAGGATGAGGGCCTCAGTTCGATAAACGCGATCTCGCATGTCCCGTTCGATGGAAAAGTAAGGATATAGTACAGACTACTATACCACATTCTCATGAGGAGAGTCAACGGGGGGATTTTGCACGTTCTGGCCTTTGAGATGCTCAGAAGAAGCGGCTCAGGCGCTCATATCAGCGCGGCCTCAATCCCCAGGCGGAGCTTCTCGACGGCCTCGCTGATGTGCTGCTTTTCGATGATGAGCGGAGGGAGCAACCGGATGACCTCCTCCCCCGCCGTGGCGACCAGCAAGCCGTGTCGGTGGCATTCCTGGCGCACCGCACTGGCAGACCCCCGGACCTGCACGCCCCGCATCAGGCCGCGCCCGCGAAGCGCCAGCACCCGGTCGGGGTTGTCGACAGCAAGCGCCTGGAGCGCCTGTTCAAGCACTGCGCTCATCTGGCGCACGTGGGCGAGGAAGGCGAGGTCGCTCACGCGCCGCACCACGACCTGGGCCACGGCGGTGGTGAGCGGGCCGCCCCCGAACGTTGTACCGTGGTCGCCGGGGGAGAGCGCGTCGGCCACGTGCTGGCGGGCAAGGATAGCCCCGATGGGGAGGCCACCGGCCAGCGGCTTGGCCAGCACCATCATATCTGGTTGGATGCCTGCGGACTGGTGCGCCCAGAGCATCCCGGTGCGCCCCATCCCACATTGGATCTCGTCCACCACCAGCAAGGCTCCGTGCGCGTCGCACAGCGCACGGGCGCGGCGCAAGAAGGCATCGCTGGCCACCTGTAGCCCCCCCTCGCCCTGCACCGGCTCCACAAACACCGCGCACACCTCCGGGCCTATGGCTTCTTCGAGGGCGTCCAGGTCGTTCAGCGGAGCAAAGCGTACCCCTGGCATCACGGGCATGAAGGGTTGGCGGTACTTCTCGCGGGAGGTGAGCGCCACGGCCCCCATCGTGCGACCGTGGAATGAGCCATCGAAGGCCACGAATACGGTCTTCGCGCCGGTCGGGTCGTTCGTGCTCGGGGGGTGGGGGGCGTGCTGGCGGGCAAACTTCCGCGCCACCTTGATGGCTCCCTCCACGGCCTCGGCCCCGCTGTTGCAGAAGAACACGCGGTCGAAGCCGGGGCTGTGTTCCAGCAGCAGGCGGGCCAGCGCTCCGCCGGGGATGGTGTGGTAGAGGTTGGAGACGTGGATGAGGCGGGATGCCTGCTCCGCGATGGTGCGGGTTATCTCGGCGTCGCCGTAGCCCAGGGCATTGACCCCGATACCCGCGACAAAGTCGAGGTAGCGCTGCCCTTCTGTGTCATACAGGTAGACGCCCTCTCCGCATTCCAGGACGAAGTCAGGGCGGGCGTAGGTGCGGAAGAGGTGGGTTTGCTCGTGGTGGATGGCGGTGGTGGTGGCTTGAGATGGCATATCGGTTGTCCTTCTGTGGTAGGTAAGTGAACCTGTTGGTTCCTATTGTATCATATCAGGGTCACTGGTATGATATACTATCATGGCTTGTGGTGTCCTGGAAGTTGAGGGCCATACCAGTCAACGACCCAACCCTGAAGGGTTGGGCTTGCGGGAAGCCCCGTAAGTCGACGTTGACCAGTTCGCCCGCAAGGGCAGCCGATAGGGAGGTCACGAGACCCTGGGGTGCGGGGTGCCAGCTCCAGGCGCTCTCGCTGGTCGTTAAACAAGCAGACGGTCTATGCTCGTG
>DAOTUF010000470.1:0-13763 GCA_034437495.1 Chloroflexaceae bacterium
CCCCATCACCCGCCGCGTCTCGCGCAGCGCCACCACCACCCGCATATAGTGCAGCGCATCGTCAAAGGAGAGCGTGCGCCCCTTGCGATCCTTCAGCCACTTCTGCAACGGCTGATACCCCCCGATCTGCATCTCCCACGTCTCCGGCGCAACCCCCGCGAAATACCTATCGCTGGCGATGAGCACGCGCTGCTGCGCCGCATCGTAGCGCACCTGCTCCACCGGCCCCGTCGTAACCCCGTGCTGCGTGACGCCCTGGTCGCCCGGCTTGCTCAACACCGCCGCGCCGCCCGCGCCCCCCACGCCATCGCTGCCGGGGAGCCGCAACAGGTGCAAGTCTACCAGGGTCGCGCCATACGCCGCCAGCGCCTTGAACACCGCTTTGTCGCTGGTGAGCGGGACGCGGGGAAAGTCTATCTTGAGAAATTCGGCGTAGCGCGTGCGGTAGGTGGGGCTGTGAAAAACCGCGTAGATGTAGTGAAAAATATCCTCTGGCCCGACGGTCGTGTCCAGGTCGCCGCACCCATCGGGGATGAAGCGCATCCCAAGCCGCTGCTCGACATCCTGAATGAAGGCGGCGGAGAGGTTGGGGCGGCGACCATCCATATAGTCGAACAGCAGTGGGTTTTCGTGTCCGTTGGGGTAGAGATAGAGCGGGGCAACGATAGCATTATCAAGGGGAGAGAGAATAGATTTATCGGTGAGTGTCGTTGATACAAAGAAGTTCGCAATGGTATTGTCACGGCTCCGTCGTATGCAGCACAGCGCAATGTTGTTCTGGTGTACCAGATGGTTCATCACCTCCGGGCGCGGCATACACAGAAAACCGCGAGATTGCCCAGTGTAAAAGGTATGCCGCGTGTCAAAAGGACGGTAAGCAAGGGAAGTTATCGCTGTCTTGCGCTGCTGATGCTTCCGCACATCAGCCTGTGCCAGGGTAACTTTCCAGTCACGAGTATCGGCCCCCAGATGATACCGGGCGCGGGCCTTTTCCGTTGACAACGATGGGAAATCCTTGATTATCTGGGAAACATCCTGGGCCATCCACTGCACCGTAAAATGGTCGCGGGCTGTTGCAATCCCCAATGAATTGACGACAAACGCATCGGGGATTTTGTATCCCTGCTCATATTCGGGTAAGAGCGCCGTATTTTGGGGCACGAAGAGATACCAGGGAGGGGTTGGTGATAATGGTTGCCACGGGGTACTTTGTACATCGTGCTCAAGGAGCGCCGCATATTTCCCCTGGCGTTTTCCCCACAAATCAGCATAGTACACCGTCGCTTGCGTATTCTTACTGGCTGAACGGTGTTTGACAAAGATACCGATGGCGACCCCCTGCTGAATATCAAACACGTTGTCGTCGGGGGAGCCGTCGGGCGCACGCTCTTTCCTCTTGCTGTTCCCATGCAAGTTCAGCAGGTAGATGGCGTCAAATTCGCGGAGCAGGCTTTGGCGCATTCCCCGAAATGTTGGATTGTCCAGGTAGCCATTGTTACTGATGAATGCCAGTATCCCCTCGCCCGTCTGGTTGATACGCCACTGTCCAAACCGCAAGAACTTCACATAGTCATCCTGTAACCCTTTGGGATTACGTTCACCAAGCGGCTGGCCATCCACTTCGTAATAGTCCCGCACCAGATGTCCTATCCATTCGCCAGTATTGACCGACTCATAAGAATAGGGAGGATTGCCCAGTACCACCATCACCGGCTTGTCGTGCTTCACCGCATCGGCGGCGCGGCCCTCGTCGGCAATGAACTGCGCGAACGGCAACGCCTGTTGTCCGGTGGGGGCATCCGAGAGCGCATTGGTGAGGTAGATACCGAGCCGCTCACTGCTGCCAAAGGCGTACCCCTGCGTGGTAAGGAGATGGCTAAGTTTGAGATGGGCCATGGTGTAGGGAGCCATCAACAACTCAAAGCCGTTGAGACGCGGGAGCAACTTTTCGGGCACATACTGGTTCCACGCATCCGCCATCCCCATTCCACGCAGCGTCTCGTAGATGTGCTGCACGACGGCGTGCAAGAACGTGGCCGTTCCCGTGGCCGGGTCAAGGATAATCGTTTCGCCATCCGCTAAACCCATCGCCTTGCCAAAGCGCGTTTGCAGCAGGTGGTCTACCGAGCGCACGATGTAGGACACCACCGGCTCTGGTGTGTAGTAGACCCCGCGCATCTCGCGGGTTTTCGGGTCGTAGGCTGCCAGAAACGTCTCGTAGAAGTGGACAACCGGGTCTTCCTGCCGCGTGGCTTTGCCAAAGTCGCGCAACACCTCGGCCATATCGGTGCGCTCTAGCAGTCGGGCGCAATCGTCAACGAGCCACGCGATCCGCTCATCCAGATCAATTCCCGCGATGTAGTAAAACATCTTGCGAAGGAAGGGGTTTGTTTTGGGAATAGCCTGCGCCGCATCAAGACGCGAAAAGGCCCCCCCGTTCGGACTGACGACGCGGGCTGCAAATAACCCGTATACAATCGTCTGCGCGTACATATCGGCAAACTCGGCCGGGGTAATCGTCGGGAGCAAGGTTTGACGGAAGGCGGCTAGTTGCTGGTGCAGGGAACCGTGCTGCTGCTCGTCCTGGAGCACCACGTTAATCACTTCATCGAGCCAGCGGGCCACCTGCGCCAGACGGTGCGCCAGGTCGTGCGGGGTGCCCACCAGGGCGGCAGTGTGTGCCCCCACCTGCTGCAACAGCGTGGTGAGGTCGTGATCCGCGCTGGCGTTGCGGCGCAGTTTCTGCTTGCCCTTGTCCCATGTGGCAATCTGTACGGGTTCATCCAGGCGCGGTTCGCCTTCGACAAACCAGTGCCAGTTCAGTCCGTCGGTGTAGAGCAGGTTGGGGAGCGCGGCGCGATACCGCTTGAGCTGCTTGCCATTCTGGGTTTTCGGCAGGTCGCGGTCGCTGTCGGCAATGATTTTGTCCAGGGGGACGCCGATGTCCTTGGCTTCAACGTGGGCGATGGGGACGCCGCGCTGCTGGATGAGGAAGTCGGGTGCGCCATAGGCGGCTTGCTTCGGCTCGTTGATAGCTCTGGAATCGGGAATAACGGCGTTGAAGAGTGCTTCCAGCGAAGCGCGGTAGCTGTGTTCGGTCGCGTTGCCTTGCTTGAGCAGGGTTTCAACGCTGTTGAGAAAGGTTGTGATGGGCATGGTGGGTTCCTTTGTTCCTGATTTAATTCGGCTCTCACTACAACAAGAATGTAGCTACTTCTTCTGAGAGTTATGTTACAATAGCGGCAACAACATCAGTTCTTAATGAAACCGTTTTTTGCGGTCAGTCCCACCCATCAGCTTGGCGGCGAGGGTGGGTCGCTTATTTATGATGCGAAAAAGTATACCACCCTTTTCGCCTCTGCCGCAAATGCAAGACGTATCCCAACCCAAAAAACTCGGACAAATAACCGTGATGTGCTATCAAACTTCCCCAGGAACACCTCCGTACCATACAGAGCACCCCGCAACTCCTGATACCAATGCCGTTTATAACACCTACCCCCTCTTTCTAAGTTCCTGTAAATGCCTTTTCTTTTTTGCCGCATTCCCATCAGGTAAAAACGCAAAATTACAGCAACCACAGGGGGAGGGGGATTTCGTGTAATTTCCCGCGTGCAGCAGTGACCCCAAAGACCTGATAGCAATGCGGGATTGTGCGCCTGCCTGCGGCCGCTCTCAGGCGGGAAGAAAAGCTCTGCACAAACGGTTACGTTTGTGTGACGCAAACTGGTTTGTGTTCTGCCGTGTTCCCTCCGCTGCACGGCTGTGCTATAATATAGTTATGTCTAATAACGTTTCGCATTCTAATGAGCTAAAGCGCCATTCAACCTGTGCGCTCTACCTGCGGGTTTCGAGTGATGAACAGGTGCAAGGGTTCGGGTTATCGGCGCAAGAAGATGCCTGTCGTGCGCTCGCTACCCGATCTGGCTACCCCGATCCGCAGGTCTTCTCCGACCCTGGGTTGTCTGGCACGCTCCCACGCGAGCAGCGACCTGGCCTTGACCGTCTCCTGGCCACCGTGGAGCAGGGAGCCGTCCAGGTTGTCGTGGTCGGCGCGATTGACCGCCTGGCGCGAAGCGCACGGGTTGCGCTGTCCATCAGAGATGTGCTCCGATCTGCCGACTGCTCGCTGCTCTCAGCCAGGGAGTACACCGATCTGAAGACCGCCAACGGCTGCCTGATGTTCGGCATCTCCGCATTGCTGGCGGAGCACGAGCGCGAGACGATGCGCGAACGCCTGGGGTCTGGCCTGGAAAAGCGCAAACAGACCGACGGCGACATCGGCGGTCGCGTCCCCTTCGGGTATCGCAGGCTCCCCAAAAGCGAGGGACGGGGGATTGTGGTTGCACCCGACCAGGCGGTCATCGTGCAGCGCATCTTCTCTCTGAGCACCGCTGGATTGCACGCATCCCAGATCGCAGCGTTGCTGGACGCCGATCACGTCCCCACGGCCAGAGGCGGCCGCCAGTGGCGCAGCAGCGCCATCTCGCGCATTCTGGGGAACGAGGCCGTCTACCGAGGCGGCCAACGCAATGGGGACACCCACTGGCCGACCATTTTATCAGGAGATAACGCAGTATGAGCTACCAGACTGAAACGGATGTATTACTCAAGCAGGTTGTGGACACCTTTACCGCCAAGCAGCGCGAGTATCAGCGGTTCCTGAGCTATTACGATGGGGAAGCTATCACCCCGCTGGTCAGCCAGCGCCTGCGCGAAGTGTACCGCGATCTGACTTTCTCGGTGAATGAGAACTGGTCAGCGGTGGTGGTGGATGCGGCCGCCGACCGTATGACCTTCGAGGGGTTTGCCTGCCAGGACACAGGAGCGCAGCGCGAGCTGCAAGGCCTGTACGACCAGTCTGGCCTGTACCTGGAAGCCGAAGACTGCTTTGAACTGGCGCTCGTGTGTGGCGAAGCGTACTTGATGGCCGGGGAAGATGGCGGCACCATTGAAGTCTATGGCAACGAACCCTGGATGTGCCACCTCTTCTATCACCCTCAACACCCGAACGTCCCGCAGCTAGGGTGCAAGTGGTGGCTAGAGAATGGGGAGCGCCACGTCAAGACCTACACCCAGGACACCATTGCCGAATACGTGGCCGTGCAGCGCGGCGATGGCAGTCTCAGCCAGTCCTGGGAGCAGATTGAGGAAGCGGACAATCCCTACCAGGAGATTCCTATCTTCCATCTGCGAACCCATCGGCGGGGGTCTCGCAGCGAACTGAAGAATATCATTCCGCTTCAGGATGCCATCAACGTGCTGCTGACCAATATGGTGGTTGCCGCCGAGTTCTCAGCGGCACCTATGAAGTATGTCATCTCGAATGCTGAGGAGCTCCAGGGTCTCATCTCAGCGCCAAACCGCGTCTGGCACATCCCTGCTGGCAGCGGGATGGGAGACAATCCCCAGGTCGGCCAGTTCCAGTCTGCTGATCTGGGAAACTATCTGTCCGTGATTGAGCACTTCATCACCGCATCCAGCAGCATTTCGCGCACCCCGCGCCACTTCTTCTTGCACGGTATGACGCAGCCACCTTCTGGGGAGGCGCTCAAGACGATGGAAGCGCCGCTGGTATCCAAAGTCAAAGACCGCATTGACCGCTTCACACCAGCGTTTCAGCGACTCGGTACGTTTCTGCTCAAGCTCAATGGTGGCACCGTTCCCGATGAGCGTATCACTATCCAGTGGTCCAATCCATCCACCGCGCAACCACTGGCCGATGCTCAGACCGAAAAGGCTCGCATCGACGCGCTGTTGCTCAAGAAGGAACTGGGGGTTTCGCAGGAACGATTGCTCCTGGAAGCTGGCTACTCCGCAGACCAGGTGGCGGTCTTTGCCGGCGAACAGGAAGCGACCGCGCAGGATGCTGGCGCGGCACTGATGAACACGATGAGGAGGGTTCGGTAATGGCTACGAATAGAACGCAAAGTCAAGGTGTCGAGGAGCTTGGCGAGC
Organism: Chloroflexaceae bacterium; assembly: GCA_034437495.1. Taxonomy (GTDB): domain Bacteria; phylum Chloroflexota; class Chloroflexia; order Chloroflexales; family Chloroflexaceae; genus JAAUSY01. Next base: position 5,959 of record DAOTUF010000470.1, read on the forward strand.
AGTGGTCTGATGAAGAGGATGAAGCTATCAATGCCTTTTGCGTCTGGCGTGAAGGCATGGGCCCAGTTCCGCCACCAGAAATGTGGCAGTATTATGCACCGAAAGCGCGGGAGATGGTAGAAGCAGCGTACGAAGACGAGTCTCAGAAAGTCGCCTAGCCACAAATCGAGAGGAAGGAGGGAGCCGTGACAGAGAAAGCAACCGTAACGTACGAAGCGTCCTGTCAGCGCTTCGATGGCGGGTGGGACAAGATAATCATTACCGTCCCCAACGGCGCGTCCGACGGAGAGATCGCGGCCGCCATCGCCACCTGGCAGCGCATCCGCGAGCAGGCTTTGCCTGCATTGAAGGACACAAACCCGCCGTTGTCTGAGGCGAACGGCACGCCAGACCAGACGCAACCGAGTGTTGACCTGGTGATCACGTTCGGCAAGAAACATCCTGGTCGAACTATCCGCGAAATCCTGGCTATTGACCCAGGCTTTGTCGAGTGGTTGGCGGAGAGCGCACGGACTGAGATTGTCCGCACATCGGCGCGAATGGCCTTGGGACAGCGTGACGCTGCCAATGGTTCCGCACCTGCGGAGGACGCGCCAGAAGAGGAAATTCCATTTTGAGTGACCAGGCGGTGTTCCAAGCTATCCAGCAGAGCATTGTGTTGCTGGTGCTGCTCGGCCACGACCCGCAGGCGATGCTCGAAGACCGCGAGTATGCGCTGGATGAACTGGCGCTGGTGCTGGCATATCTGGCGGCTGGCGCTCTCATTGTTGCCACCACGCCGATGGAGATGCCGATGGATGTGCCTGGATGGGAGTAGCGCGTGGCAGGACAGCAGGAGACACCCAAAAAACTCGAAGCCTTCGAGCAATATTATGCGCTTGGCGATTCGCGGAGCCTGCCGCAACTGTCCGCAACGACTGGCATCGCGCTCAGAACACTGGAACGCTGGTCGAAGGAATTGTCCTGGCAGCAGCGCCTGCTTGCTCGTAAGAATGAGGAAATCGCCGCTGCACGAGCAGCCGCAAAGAAAGAGGCGGCGGCGCTGGCGCGGCGGCGGCTCCGCAACGCGCAACTGCTGCAAGAGGCAGGGTTGGCGATCCTGGCGAAGTCCGATATAACCTCTCTCTCCCCTGGGGATGCGCGAAGGTCGCTCCAGGTCGCGCTGGCGATGATTACCCAGGGGATGCGCGAGGAGCGCCTGGAAATGGGAGAAGCGACCGAGGCGACGCGGGTTGTTCCGCCAAAACCGATTGAGGATATGACCGATGAGGAATTGAAGGCCTTTATGGAACAGTTAGAAAGTGAAGGATGATTATGGAAAGTAACGAGACTATGCAGGAACAGTTGGCACAGGAGACGGCTACGCAGGGGACGGCTACGCAGGACACGCAGGAGCCGCTCACCTTCGAGGCGATGATGGCGACACTCCCCGAAGACCAGCGCACGCAGGTCGAGACCCATATCGCTGGTATGAGCACCGCACTCAAGCAAGAGCGCGACGAACGGAAACGACTGGAACGAGAATTGAAGAAGGTCACTCCCATTGCTGAGGAAGGCACCCAGGTCAAGCAGCAGCTTGAGCAGGTCGCCGCCGCCGCTGCTGAGGAAGCAGCGCGTGCCGCGTTCTACGAGCAGGCGATGCAAGCGGGGGTGCAGCGCAGCAGTATGCGCCTGGCGTACCTGGCGGCAAGGGATGCTGGCTTGCTGGCGGCTGATGGCGTCGCCGATTGGGACGCGATGCAGGAGTCCTACCCGAACCTGTTTGAGCAGCCTGGCGCGGCTCCTGTACGTGCGCCAGCAGCACGGCCTGCACCAGCGCGGACTGCACCCCCCCCCGACACCAGAACGGGGAGCCAGAGGTTCAGCGCGGCGCTGAAGGACACGGCAAGAACAGCAGCCGCACAAGAAGCTGCACGGATGCGCTTCGAGAAGCCAACTGCCTGATGGGGGTGAACTTTCTCAGGAAAGATTATGCCTAACGACTATGGTACTGACCGATTTGAATATCGAGGGGACAGGAAGGTGCTGGTCGCGCAGACCCGCACCTTTCGTCCGTTTGCAGGGGAAAGCTGTGCCGCTTTTCGGCGGCGCGTGGATACCGTGGCGGCTCGCTTTCTTCCCAATGCGGTGGTCGAGGTGGCCGAGGAGTTCCGCGCCGGCGCGCTCACGCAGGCGACCCTGCACATCCGCTTCACCGACCCGCCTCAGCCTGCCGCGCCTGCCGCGCCTGCGGTGATTGCGTTCCCGTCCCGTCGCGTGCAACGCAAAGCCGCCTAACTGAGACCCAGGCGCTCCGCTTCTTCGTGCAGCCAGAGGCGCATCTGGACGGCCTTGTTGCGTCCGTTCGCTTCGCAAACCTGTTCAAATAGCTGATAATCGCTTTCGGTGAGCCTGACTCCAGCCGTTTTGCACACCAGGTCTTTCTCTGGCTTTCGGCGCTGCCTTTTTGCTCGTGCTTCGCGCTTCCGTTGCGCTTCCTGCTCGCGTAGCTCCTCCCGCCTCCGCTGCGCTTCCCGTTCACGTTGCTCTTCCTGCTTCCGTTTGATGGCGTTCTCTCGCACCCCCCGCGATAGGGAATCCCTCCACGCTTCTTCCTGCTCCTCTGCGGCAATCTCTGCACGGGACCGTGGTTGCACAGCCGCAGCCGTTGCTCGGTCGCTGATCGCCTGAAAGGTGGCGGTTGCGGGACAGCCGCTCTGTTTCAGGTGCGTCTGCACCAGCGCCAGGAAGTCGGCATCGCCGTCGCGCCGCGCCTGCGCGACAACGGCGGTCAAAAGCTCAACCTCTGCGTCCAGGGATGCTCCGACAGGGTGGTCGGCGGGTCTGATGTCGCTTGCTGCTCTCATATGTGCTCCTTGCTTGTTATGTTCGATTGTCTTTATTGTAGCAAGTTTGAGCGTTTCTTGCTGGTGAACCCGATAGGCAACGGCAACAAACTGATTGAAGTCAAGGCACGACTAGGACATGGGAACTTCGGGACGTGGCTGGATCGGGAGTTTGGGTGGACACATCAGACGGCTATGCGATTTATGCAAGTTTCCAAAACATTCCAAAATCAACAATTTGTTGATTTTAAGATAGCACCCTCAGCACTCTACCTTCTCGCCGCCACATCCACCCCCGAAGATGCACGCCACGAGGCGATAGAACGTGCTGAAGCTGGTGAAGCCGATAGACATCGGCAACAAACTGATCGAAGTCAAGGCGCGACTAGGACACGGGAACTTCGGGACGTGGCTGGATACGGAGTTTGGGTGGGGAAAAGATACTGCCAATAGGTTTATGAACGTAGCTTCAAATTTCGCAAATTGCGAAATATCGAATATGTTTGCACCCTCAGCGCTCTATCTCCTCTCGGCCCCATCCACACCCGACGAGGCCCGCCACGAGGCGATAGAGTGTGTCAGCAGCACTGAAGATGATGCAAGTGGCTGAGAAATTCAAAAACGTAAAATTTACGGATTTTGACTGAAGCGAGGGTCGGATAGCAAGCGACGACTAGCGTTGGCACCCTTCTCTCCCAATATCACTCAGTAGATTGGGAGAGACACCTTGCAAACACCTGTGCTTGTTGGTTGAATGATGGCGCGTTAGCGAGGCGCACGAGCTCATCCCAGGCGGAGCCACGACTGGTGCTGGTCGTTGAGCGCGAGCAGGGACGAGCAATTCGGAACCGGTTGCCAATTGCTCACCGAAGTCTGGAAACTCGCCGAAATCGCCTCCTGTCCCCAGACCGACTGGCTCTGACCGTTGAGCGCGAGCAGGTGGCAGCAGGTGTCTCAAACTTTCTTGGGAAAGATTGAGCGGACAGCGAAGTGATAACGCAGGTTATAGCACAGGTGATAGCGCGGGTGATAGCGCGGGTGATAGCAACCACGATAGCGTAGCTGATAGCGCGGGTGATAGCAACCACGATAGCGTAGCTGATAGCGTAGCTGATAGCGCGGGTGATAACGGCCACGATAACGCGGGTGATAGCGGCCACGATAGCGCAGGTGATAGCGCGGGTGATAGCGGCCGCCATAGGCTCGTGATAACGGCCACGATAGCGGACACGATAACGCGGGTGATAACGCAGGTGATAGCAGCCGTGGTGACATAATGAAGCAGCCACCGCCAATAAATGTTGACAATAACGCACATATGCTACACGATAGCGCATCTGGGAGGTTCGGCGTTGCGGATGCCGCGCTGGTGGCGCTGCCAGAACGGTGAATAGCATTGTCCGCGCAATTGTCTGATATGTTTCCTTGGGTTTGACCCTTCGGTGCCTGTACGCGCCGCTCAGAGCGCCAGGCGGCAAATGGCGGTGTAGCGAGGGTGTGGCGGGTGGAAAATGGGAGGGTTTGTGCTCGCTGAGGGGGTCGGCGGTGGCTTCCTGCCGATGTTGGCGGTGTTGATGGCGCGTCCGTCGGCACCTGTACGGTAGTCTGACTTCGGAATTCCCGAAGTCACCTCTGTTTCATTGCGGTATTTGCGAACCGTTGCTTCATCCACCTCGCAATGCTGCGCTATCTGGTTGTCGCTCAGTTCCCGCGACTGCGGGTGCTGCACAATGCCGACCGAGCCGCGCCTGGCGGCGTGGTCATACTGGCGACGGTCGCCAGCATAACCACGGTGTAGCCGAGGAAAACGGGAGGCGCAGCGGCTAATCCTCGCGCTGCTCCATCGCCAGCGTGCCGTAGACCAACCACTCTCCCCGCCGTCCCCGCCTGGGACATTGCCAGGCAACGTGCGGCATTGCCTGCATTGCGGCCTCAGCGGTGGGGGCGTCGTGGGACACGATGCGAACGGCGTCCCCCTCCCGTGACGACGTTGTGTCGTCAAACCGCGACTTCCCAGACGACAATTTCACGAGTCAGCACAAGTAAATCCCGTTCCTGTTTGGCCCATTGGACCTGCTGTGGAGTGAATTGCTCCGAGTGATAGGGAGCCGCGATGCGCTGTCGCAACGAAAGCCTGGGATGATTGACGTTCGTGCAAAGATACGTGATGTGGTCAACGACCCGCCGCCCCTCGCTCCGCCATTGCGTTGGCTGAATGATGAGCGCAATCACCCCCTTCTGCTGAACATCGGCGATGCGATGAACCACACCGACCAGCGGGGTGTGAAACTCGTCCAGCGGCATATTCGCCAGATCTTCAGGCTTCTGGGAGTACTCTCCCTGCACCTGTATCCAATAGGGGGGATCGAGGTAGGTGAGCGCCACCTTATCCCAATCCACATCAGGGAGGTCACTGCGTATGTCCATCTGGCGAATCTCTGAAGCACGATCAGGAATAGGTGTCAGGTCGCTCACCCAACACCGACGAAGGCGTCGCTGGCAAACGTCCAGCGTGCTCCCCCCGCCAGCAAACGGGTCCACGACCACATCAAAGGGTTTGGTATGGAGGTACAAGAGGTTCTCTACTATCCGCTGCTCGGAGTTGCCAGGGTGATCCTGGCGATTTGACTTCTCCCCAAAGGTCCAGACATTGTAGATTGGCGGGGTGAAATTGTCCTGGAATTGCGCCTGCTCGCTGTCTGCCATGCGCTCGATGTGTGCCTGCACGACATTTCCTACAAAGTCCTCTGTCACGCCAGAGGCTTTAGCAATCGCCGCTAATGGGTCACACCGCATCCAGAGATGGATGATCCCCTCGTTCCGTTTCTGCTCAAGCTCACGCAGTCGCGCAAGCTCCGCATTGTTTTGCTCTTCCCGATAGTACGTTTGTGTTTGCACTGCCACCTCCTTGCTGTACATTTGCTTCTCTCGCAAGAGACCCAGGACGGGTCTTGTTTATCGCGTCCGCAGCGCGGTCTTCAGTTAGTTTCGCTCCTCGAAGCTCATCGAGAAACCGCTGCCGCAGATCCACGGCGTTTTCCCTGATGATGTCGTCGGTCACATCGTATGTGTAAAACACCACCACGCAGCTATCCAGAGACTCGTACCCCTGCTGGATCGCAGTGATGACCGTTATGATGGCCGCCAGGTTGCGCTCAGGCTTGGCCGTATCCAGAACGTCGTGGACAATTTTCTGTTTGATGGCGTCCAGGTCGAGCAGGTCGCGCACGGCGTCCAGGGTGATGTTGGATAGTTCACGTTCAACCACGAGGTTGTGGAGCCAGAGCCAGTCGGTCTGGGGACAGGAGGCGATTTCGGCGAGTTTCACGGTTTCGGTGAGGAGTTTGCAACCGGTTGCAAACTCCTCACCACGTACTGAGACGTACCTGTATACCTCAGCGGCATCAAGATACACCTGTGCTATTCTCTTTCCCAACCCATACCGCTTCGCAAACGCCACCAATGACAGACCTTGCTTGTCATTCGATACCACCACCTCCAGCGCACACAGGCCGTACTCAAGCGCCGCATTCCCCGACTGGATGTTGCCGTCCAGGAGCATCAGTCGTGCCTCGGTGTCGTCCACTTCCACCACGCAGCACGGTAGCTCTTGCATGCCAAGCTCTTTTGCTGCGGTCCAACGGTGTTCGCCCTTCAGGATCTGAAAGGTGCTATCCCCGTTGGCTTGTCTCACTGTCAACGGGTGGCTTCGCAAAAAGCCGTTGGCCGAAATGGAGGCCTTGAGTCCTTCAATCACCTCGGTGTTAAGACCGAGGAGCCGATTTTCGGGATGCCGCTCCATCGCCTCGACGGGAAGCAGCACAATGTCTTCATCCCGAATGATGATAGGGTCGTTGCTCATATGTGTATTCCCAAAAAGTGTCCGTTCTTCCATCGCTTCTAATCTTTCTTCCATAATTTCAAGCGGGGGTGCCACAGCAGCACCCCCATTTCCACCGCGATCAGGCGGCTGCTGCTCGCGCCTTCTCTTGCCGTCGCGCAGCGTGTTCTTTGCACGCAGCCACGGCTGCCTTCTCGCTTCTCGCTTCGTTAATCACGCTGGTCTGAGGAGCCAACGCGGTCGCGGCGTACCAGGAACCGCTGGCGTACCAATGCCTGTAGCCAGGCACTGCTGGCATCTGGTTCTCTTTTGGCACGCTGTTGCGTTCGCCGCGCACCCGCTGCGACCCACGGATAACCCGCATTGGCTGCTGCTCCACTGGCGGCTGCTCCACTGGCGGCGGCGCTGCTGGCTCCTGCTCGGCGCACCAGGCGACATACTCGTGCTGGTCGGCGACGTATTCGCGCAGCTCCGCCAGGTCGTCGCACGCGAGCCACGCGCTGGTGTCGCTGTGCGGCCTGCCGTAGGCGGCCGATCTGGCGGTGCAGAGCGGCGATCTGGCTGTGCAGCGCTTCTATCTGCTGCACTTGCTCTGCAATGGCGGCATTCTCTGCCTCTGTCTCTTCGGCCAGCGCCACCAGGCGGTGTGTGTCCATCTCTTCGAGGCCGAGCAGGATGTCGTCCGAGATGAAAGGGTCCCGCTCCTGCAACGCGACCACCGCACGCTGGACAGCCTGGCGAAAGGCGAAGTCTTCGCGCAATTCTGCCTCGTATTCGCGCAGCGCCACCAGGTCGGCGTCGTCGAGGCTTCCGATCTCGACTAGCTCGAAGCCGCTGTCGGTGATCTGGCGGTGGAGGTCGCAGATGTCGCAGATCACCCGCAGGCGTTTGCCGAAGGCGATGATCTGCTCCTCAGTCGTTGTTCGCAGGCCAATCCAGTGCCAGTCGGGAGGGACGGCACCAGCAGCCTTGATGCCGTCCACCAGTTCGAGAATGCGCTTTTGCAACTTAGTACAGCATTTCATAAATCCTTGCCGAATTTCTCGACCAGCTTCTCGACGGTATAGGACCATTCGAGAGGCTTGGCGGTTTGATTGTAATGTTCGATGAATCGCAAAAGAGATTGTTCCAACTGTTCG
>DAOTUF010000471.1:0-4951 GCA_034437495.1 Chloroflexaceae bacterium
ATGGGGGGCCGCGCTGATACGTTTGAGCCATTTGGCGACCCACCCGACCGACCGTTTGAGAAGCTCCGCGAAGTCACGGATACTCCGGTGGGGATTTTCGTGATACAGCTGCCGCAGCAGGGTGCGGTCAGCCTGCCAACTTGCTTCCATACGCAAGAACCTCCTGCCGATCCCGACGACCCGCCAGAGGCAGGAACCGAGTCCCGAGCAGGCCGCCCGGATCGGGCATACTATTGCTTGTCCATTGGACCCCATGATAGCGCAATGGACACGAGCGGGGGCCGCCGGGGGGGATTGGTGACTATTGTTCCTAGAAGCAACGCCTGGCCTGTTCACGAGGTACGCGAATTTGGTGTCGAGGTGAGAGAACAGAACAGGTATCGGGTATCGGGTATCGTCCGACCCGAAACCCGACCTACCCGACCTACCCGACCTACCCGACCTACCCGACCTACCCGATGCATCCCCAGGGGAACAGGCTGCCGGGTCTGTATCTGACCAGGACGGGTCCCGACCGCGACGTATCGGCTATCGGCTATCGGCTATCGGCTCTTGTGCCCCCCGTCGCTCCCAGGTTTCCATATGTCTTGCCAGAAATGGGGAGTGGTGGTATACTCCAGTCAGGTTCCTGAATGTGACCGAGGTTAGCCCTCAGATATGGGTAAGGCGACCTGAGATAACCTGAAAGGCGAATGGGACATAACTGGGAGGTATCTGGAAACCCCTGGAAGCACCTGAAGACATCGGGAGGTATCTGGAAACCCCTGAAGGCATCTGGAAGTCCCTGAAGGTACACTGAAGTCCCTTGAAGTCCCTTGAAGTCCCTTGAAGTCCCTGAAGGCACCTTGAAACTCTCTCAGGCAAGACAAGGGTTTGGAGAAAGTATTGAAAAACTTCTGAAGTCACCTGGAAAGACCCTTGAAGCACCTGGGGGCATCTGAGGGCACATTGAAGTTACTGGGAGTGTCTGGGGGTATCTGAGGGCACATTGAAGTCCCTTGAAGCCACTGGGGGCATCTGAGGGCACATTGAAGTTACTGGGAGTGTCTGGGATAATGCTAAGGGTATCGAAAAGTCCCCGAAGCATCCTGGGGGTACGCTCAAATGAAGGAAAGATGTCCCGAAGCATCCTGGGGGTACCCCTCAGAGATAGAGGAATACGCAGAAAGGAGCAGGAATGCAAACGATAGCCCTGGATCAGGGGGCCGGAAATGTGAAAGCCGTGCGGGTTGACGCGGGGCGGATTGTGGCCTCGGTCGGCTTTCCGTCTCTCGTCCACGAGGCTCCATCGGCGATGGACGCCTCCTACCTTGATGAACCAGGCGTGATGTCCATCACCCTGAATGGAACCCCCCGACCGTATCTGGTCGGGAAGGCCGTGCGCGAACAGATCAGTACCGCGCTGTATGACACCGCGCACTCCCGCTACACGACCGAGGATGAGCTGCTGCGCTTCGCTGCCGCGATGGGGAGTCTGCTGCCCCCGTCCAGTCAGACCATTCCGATCCGTCTGGTGGTCGGGCTGAACGTCAAGGCGTATCAGTCGGCCCATCAGGCGGTGAGGGATTTCTACCACCGACGGCACACCTTTCAGTTCAACCGCCAGCCCTATACCCTCAGCGTCGAGGAGGTTCTCGTCACGAGCCAGCCGCAGGGGGCGTGGATGTGTCTGGCCGGGCAATCGCCGGAGCCACTGGCGTCCCGCCTGGCCGCGCAGTCGCTGGAGCGCTCCCAGGTCGTCATCGTGGACATCGGCAATCTGACCACCGACGTGCTCGTCTTTGAAGACGGGCGCGAACTCTTTGAGAAGAGCTTTGCCCTGACGATGGGGGTGCAGACCTTTCGGGACGAGGTGACGCGGATAGTGTCCGAAACGCAGCGCAACCCCGACCCCTCGCTCTCGGTGGTGGATCGGGCGATGCTGACGGGGATGGCTGCGGATGCCACGGGCACGGACACGAGCCTGCGCCCGCGGATGGACACCGCAGCTCGCGCCCTCTGGCGGCGCATCCATCAGTCCATCCGCACGAAGCTCAATGGGGTGCAGCCGCACTACCTCTTCGTGGTGGGGGGCGGCGCGGTCGTGTTTCGCCCCTGGATTGAGGAGACCTGGGGGCGTCTGCCCGGGTTTGCCATCCCCGATGACCCGGTGCGGGCCGTCGTCAATGGCTATGCCCTTATTGCGAAGGAGCGATGGGGATGCCACTAGATGCACCACAGGCAGGCCGAAAGGCGACCTCGCGGGATGTGCATGTCTACTTCGATATCGAAGATCCGCGGGATGCCGCGATTGTCGCGTGGCTGCAAACCATGCTGTCGCGGCGACGCCAGGATGCCCTTCGCACTGCGCTGTATACGTACGTTCAGGAGCACGTAACGCCAGTTCCCCCGCCGCCTGCGACGCAGCAGACCCCTCGGACGGGAGACCCTCCCTCGGGGGAGCCGGCGGGGAGCAGCGGACCCGTGGAACGGTTTGATTTGTAGCGGGAGGGAACGATGAACAAGGGTTTTCTCGAATTGATTGACCTCAGCCTCAACATCCAGCGAGGTCTCCAGGCCATCCACGGGGTGCGGGCCGGGGTGGCGGCGGTGATGATGGTCGGTCTGACCATTCTGGCCTGCGGCCTGGCCCCGCTGGTCTGGTACTTTGACCTGAGTGCGACCCTGGACTACGCCGACCCGTTGATGAAGCAACTTCTGACGACCCTGCCGGGGGAGGTCTCGGCCTCAGTCAGCAGCGAACTGGTGGCGCTGCCCGCCTTTCTCATCCTGGTGGTCACGCTGCTGCCGACGGCGACGGAACTGCTCCTGCCGCGCATTGGTGCGCGGGTCAAGGCGGCGGCGTTTCTCGTCTTCGGGTTCAGTCTGGTGGATGCCTTCACCGACTGGCCGCGGGTGGTGCGTACGATGCAGGTCTACTACCCGCGCTTTGAACCGTGGGGCATCGCGGGCGACCTGGGGTGGCTGGCGCTGCATCCGGTGCTCCTGCTGTTTGCGACGTTCCTGTTTGAACTGCTGTTCTGCCTGTGCGTCGTCCTGATTCTGGCGCTCCTGCTCCGTATCGCGGCGCTGGATCACCTGGTGACGACATCGGCAGCAGGGGATGAGGAATCGTCACAAGGGAAGCGGCAGAAGACGCGAAGACCGAAAGGAGCGCTGCTATGAGCCAGCAGGACCCCTGGGAAGAGGCGCTAGACCTCTGGGATTGCCTCGGTATCTTCGCCAGCGTGGTCTTTCCGCCCCTGGTGGTGCTCGCCATCGCGCAGTGGTTCATCCGTCGCAGCACGAGCTATCAGCGCTGGACGGAGCACGTCCGAAGGTCCCTGAGTACGCGGTCGGAAGGCTCGCCGGCGCTCACGGAACCGCGGCAGGATCGGGGAGCGCCGCTGCTTCCGTCGCCCGTGGAAGACCGTCGGCTCGACCTGATGCCACACCTGCTCGACCAGAAGCATATCCTGCTGGTCGGGCACACGGGCGGGGGGAAGACGACCCTGCTGCACGCCGTAGCGCGGGAGGCGGCGGCGCAGGGGCACCACGTGCTGGTGTGCGACCCCGACGCCATCCAGGGGCGCTACCCTGGCTACCGCTGCCTGGGCGCGGGGGATGACTACGAGGCCATTGCGCGGGCGCTGGAGACGGTGCAGGCGATGTTTGCCCGCCGGAGCGCGGCCCGCGCCACGGGGCAGCGCGAGTTCGCCCCGGCCTGGGTGCTCGTGGATGAGGCCCAGGAGGTGATTGCCGAGATACCTGGAGCCTGGACTATCCTGGAGCAGGTCATTCGCCGCGGACGCAAGCTGCACCTCCACTGCGTCATTGGGAGCCAGGACAGTCAGGTGCGCACCCTGGGGTTGGAGGGGAAGTCGCACCTGCTGGTCAACCTGACCCGCGTGGATGTGATGAGGGAGGCGGGTCGGCGGGTGGCGCGGGTGGGCGAGACCACGCGGCCCGTCCCTGACCTGCCAAACCCCGACGACACCGTGACCCCCGACGCGGCGGTGCTGAACGGGTTGCTGAACGACCCGGTCAACGGGGCTGAACGCCGACCTGGACGTCCCATCGTTCAGGCTGACCCGAACGCCGTTCAAGCCCGTTCAGATGCAGTTCACGCTGTTCAGCCTGAACGTTCAGCAGAGCCGTTCAACCTGGAATTGACGGCGGATGAACGCCAGCGACTGGACCGAGCGATGGCCCTGCGGCGAGACGGGAAAAGCAAGCGAGAAAGTATTGAGACCGCCTGGGGGATTCGCAAGGGAGGTAGTCCAATCTGGAAACGGGCCAGCGAACTCCTCGACCTGGTTGAGGCAGGCACGCTGGTGCTGCCCGATGACCCACCACCCCCACCATTTCGGGCCTTTTTTGGCAACGACGAAGAAGACGGGCGCAAGGCAGCCTAGTTGAACGGACTGCTGAACGACTTCGTGAACAGGGTTGAACGGTTCCATCGTTCAGGCTGACCCGAACGCCGTTCAAGCCCGTTCAGATGCGGTTCACGCCATTTACCTTGAACGTTCAGCGGGGCCGTTCAAGCCCGTTCAGATGCGGTTCACGCCATTTACCCTGAACGTTCAGCCTGAACGATGGGACCGTTCAAGCTGAACCGAACGCCGTTCAAGCCCGTTCAGATGCGGTTCACGCCGTTCAACCTGAACGTTCAGCGGAGCCGTTCAACCTGGAACCGAGCCAGTTCCGTTCTGGATCTGGTTGAGGCGGGCAGGTAACTGCTAGAAGAAGACGGGCGCAAGGCAGCCTGAAAAAAACGAGAGGAGCAAGAAAGATGGCACGAAGGTTCATTGGTTCGATTGGCCTGCTGGTTCTCATCTTGCTAGCCGCCTGTGGGGGCGAGGGGCCGCAGGCCACTCCCACGGTCGGAGCGGTTCCAACCACGGCGGTTCCGACCGTGGCTTTGCCACCCCCAACGGCGACGCTCACCCCGACCCTGGCCGCGACCGCC
>DAOTUF010000472.1:0-3482 GCA_034437495.1 Chloroflexaceae bacterium
CTCTTCCTCTTCAGCCTCTTCCTCTTCAGCCTCTTCGGTTGGCTCTTCAGTTGGCTCTTCGGTTGGCTCTTCGGTTGGTTCTTCGGTTGGCTCTTCTTCTTCGGCTTCTTCTTCAGCCTCTTTGTCCTCGGCTTCGTCGTCCGCAGCTTCGTCGTCCGTAGCTTCGTCGTCCGTAGCTTCGTCGTCCTCGTCCTCGGCCTCTTCGTCCTCGCCGTCCATCACGTCTTCTTCGGCCTCTTCAGGGGCGGCGGTGGGGGCCGGCCCGGTGTTGATACACGCCGAAAACGTCAATGCCATGATGACCATGATGATGCCGAGAACCCATGCAAACCTGTTCATCCTCATGTTACCCACTTCCTTTCTTACTGACAGTTTCTTCTCCGGTATCCTCCCTCATCGTACGACCTCTGCACGATGAATTTTTCCGGTGTCCTATTATTCAAAAAATTTCCCAGTACGTCAAGTAAAACATAGGTACTTATTCCGGCGTCCCGAACGCGGCTAAAAGGCGTCCCATCCACATCATGCCCTTCCAGTAATCCTCCAGACGAATATTTTCATTGGGAGCATGAATTTGATCACCGGCATATCCACACCCGGCCCCGCTCGCCGCCGGGGTCCCAAATGCCTGGCACAACATGTGCATCGGACCGGTTCCGGCCATCAGCGGATAGACGATAGCCGGCAGCCCGTAGGTCGTTTCGCTTGACGTAATGAGCGCCTGGACAATAGCCGAATCAAGGTCGCTGCGGGCCGGGTTGACCCCGAGCGCGTCGATCATCTCAATATCGTGAAACCCCTGCGCGTCCAGGTGGTCACGAAGCTGCTGGATAACAAGAGACGGTTCCATATCGGGAACCAGGCGAAAATCAATCTTGGCGCGGGCTTCGGCAGGCAGCACCGTTTTGGCTCCCGGGCCCGTATACCCCGAAACCAGCCCGCAAATCGTACACGTGGGTTCGAAGAGCAGGCGGCGCAGCAGCTCGGTGCCGCGGGCATTATCGAGAAACGCCGGCAGCCCGTATTCCGCCAGCCACGCTTCATCGTTGTTGGGGATACACTCCAGCGCCCGCATATCAGCTTCAGATGGAGGGCGCACCCGGTCGGAAAACCCCGGGATGAGGACCCGCCCGTCCGTCGCTTTCAACGTATTCAGCGCCCAGGTCAGCCGCCAGGCCGGGTTGGGCACGATGGGGGCCAGCGAAGAGTGCAGGTCGATGGCGGCTCCGCGGGCCACCAGTTCGACATACTGAATACCCTTCGCACCGCACCCTATCACCGGTCGCCCATCAATCTCAATATCCCCGGTTTCCCACAAACAGCCGTCGGCCTGGAGCAGGTCGGCGTGGTCGCGGCAAAACGCCGGGAGCGTGCGCGACCCGATTTCTTCCTCGCCCTCGATGACCAAGGTGAGCGCACAGGGAAGATCGCCCTTTGTGGCCAACCAGGTTTCGATGGCCTGGAGGCGCAGCATCAGGTTGCCCTTGTTGTCCGCTGCTCCCCGCGCATAGACCTTGCCATCGCGGATGGTCGGCTCGAAGGGGGGCGACTCCCAGAGGTCCAGCGGGTCAGCCGGCTGCACATCGTAGTGGTCATAGATCAGCAACCGCCGCGCTCCCCTGCCCATCGTCCCATAGATAACCGGCGACCCCCCGGCGGATATCAGGCGCACCTCCGCACCCAACCGCTCCAACCGCTGCCGAACCATCGTCACCGCCTCGTCAATGCCGGTTCCCTGAGCGGCCACCGAGGGGATGCGCAAAAGGTCAAAATATTCGCCCAGAAAACGCTCTTTCTGGGCTTCCATATACGCCTGGAACTGGTCCATCATCTGCTCCCTTCTGCTATCCGGTTGCTCTTCTTATGTTTGATACGTCCTGCAATACTGCCAGAGAATCTGATACAACTCGACGAGACTGTCAATCGTGACCCACTCCTCGTCCGAGTGCATCCCCGCGCCCACCGGCCCGAAGCACACCGACGGAATACCCGCCGCGCTGTAGAATCGGGCATCGCTGCCAAAGTGCTCGCGGTAGAGCGTGGCCGCTTCTCCCCGCACCCGCCCGACCACCTCGGCCAGGCTGCGGAGGGCTGGTTCGTCAGGGTTGGTGACGAGCGGAACAGCCCGCTTACACGAGCGCAGCTCTGCCGTGGGAAAACACTGTCGGACTCTTGCCAGCAGTCCATCCGGGGTATCTTCGGGCGTGTGGCGGATATCCAGCGTCAGGCTCGCCCGCCGCGGAATCTGGTTTCTGGCCGTGTTGTCGGTCTGTATCGAGGTAGGCGTCATCGTCGTTTGCCAGGCCTCGTGCTGGAGGGGGGGAACCTGCTGCTTCAGTCGTTCCAGCCCCTCCCCAATGGCAAAGAGAGGATTGTTCCCTTCCCACGGGCGCGACCCGTGGGCAGACATGCCCTGAAATTGCAGTTCGACCCAGAGCACCCCTTTCTGTTCGTAGCAGATGCGCAGGTCGGTTGGTTCGACCGCAATGAAGCACCCACAGCGCCAGCCTTCGGCCAGCAGCCGCCCGGTCCCGTGCTCCCCTCCGATCTCCTCATCGCTGACCAGCTGCACCCCCACATCGGGGCGGGGGTCGAGCCGGGCCAGGTCGCTGAGGAGCCGCAGCATCACCGCAACGCTGCCCTTCATATCCTGAGTGCCACGCCCATAGATGCGCCCGTGCTGCACCTGCGGCGTGAACAACTCGGGCCGGGCCGCAATGACATCGAGATGGCCATTGAGCAGCAGGGCCGGCGTGCGGGTCTCGCGCAGGGTGGCGACTATCGCAGGTTTGCCGTTGCTCTCCGAGGGGTGGACGTGCAGGCCCGGAATAGCCCCCAGATAGCGCGTGACATAGTCCATCGCCGCGGCAATCTGGCGGGACTGGCTAGCATCGCTGGCAAAACGCACCAGGTCACACGTCAGCCGAACCAGATCGTCTCTTCGCTCATCATGCTCAGTATTATTTGGATGATCATTCACCATTGACTACTCACCATTCACTTCACTCATCACTCGCCCAATACTACCTGGAGCGTCTCTCTGGCGCAGCGCTCCCACGTAAACTGTGCGGCTCGTGCGACCCCGCGGGAGCGCAGGGTTTCCCGCAGGCGCTCATCTGCCAACAGGCGAGCCAACCCGCTGGCAATAGCCTGCGGGTCGTGGGGGTCCACCAGCAGGGCCGCATCGCCGGCCACCTCCGGCAGCGAGGTGGTGGTGCTGGTCAGCACCGGGGTGCCGCAGGCCATGGCCTCCAGGACCGGCATGCCGAAGCCCTCATAGAGCGACGGAAAGGCAAAAACCACAGCCCCGCTCATCAACGCTGGCAGGTCTCCATCATCCACATACCCGATGAAATGAACCCGCCCGGCGATATCCTGTTCCATGGCTCGCCGCTCAATGTCCGCGGTCATCCCCCCCCGCTTTCCCGCAATGACCAGGTGCGGCCCCCCCCCCCCGCTCCCATTCCCTCCCGTGCCCGCGC
>DAOTUF010000473.1:0-8684 GCA_034437495.1 Chloroflexaceae bacterium
GCAGGGCAATGGTCGGGCCGGTGCTCGCGGGGGTCTCGGAGAGCCGCACCGTGGCCGGGGTGTCTTTTTCCCCCCCCCTGCTCATGACCTCCGCAGCCTGCCGCAGCGCCCCGACCATCTCCGCCGCGCTCCAGAAGCGATATTCGGGACCCCGCGCCAGGGACCGCATGACCACCGCATCAACGGGCGGAGGCAGGTCTTGCCGCACCTCCCGCAGCGGGCGAGGGGGCTGCGAGAGCCGCGCCGCCAGCAGCGCCATGGGGGTGTCGGCCTGGAAGGGTAGGTCCCCAGAAAGCATCTCATAGAGCACGATACCAAGGGCGTAGATGTCGGTGGACGGGCCGATGGTAGACGCTCCCTCGGCCTGCTCCGGCGACATATACTCTGGCGTTCCTAGCACCGTCCCGCTCACGGTCAGGTCCCTCGTTTCGATGCCACGGGCCAGGCCAAAGTCCGTGAGATAGACCCACCCGTTCTTCGTAATCATGATGTTCGAGGGCTTGATATCGCGGTGGATGACGCCTTGCTGGTGGGCATAGTCGAGCGCTTCCCCCACCTGGGACAGCAGGTCGGCAGCGCGGGCGGGGCTGAATGTCGCTTCGTGCTGCATCTGCTCCTTGAGCGTCTGGCCTTCAACATACTTCATGGCGATGTAGTGCAGCGGGGGAAGCGAGTTCGGTGGTGGGGCCTCGCTGGTATTGGCGCGGAGCCGCAGTTCGCCCACTTCGTAGATGGGCACGATGTGCGGGTGTTCCAGCCGGGCCGCGCTCCGTGCTTCCTGTCGGAACCGTCGGACATACTTCTCATCGTGGGTCAACTCCGGCGGCAGCACCTTGAGCGCCACCACCCGGTCAAGCTCCATCTGGCGGGCCAGGTAGACAACGCCCATCCCCCCACGCCCCAGTTCAGATAGAATGTCGTAGCGTTCGAATGGTATTCCTTGCAGGTTCAGGCTGGTCATGGCATTGATTCCCCTGATTGTGTTAGCTCACAGTATCATCAGCATATAGTGTTGGGACCGGACGGTCTGGTTCCGGTTCGCCTGGCTTGCAGCCACGGCCCCCGACCGTCTGTAGGAAGGACGCCGCGACCGTGGGGAGAGTTCCCACCCCCTGCCCACGGTCCTGGTCCTGGTCTTGGTATGGCCGCTTATTGCAGTCCCGCTACCATACCGGCGTACTTTTCGGTGAGCACGCGGGCCTGGATATCGCTCATCCCCTCGGCAATGATGTGGAAGAAGGGGCCGTCCGGGTCGGGCAGGATGAGCACCCATTCATTGCCCAGGTCTATTTTAATCCCATCGACGTGGTCGAGCATGCGGTCCTGGTACTGCTGGTTGAGGATACGCATGATCTTGCCCTTGTTCTCCCACCGGCAGGGCACGCGGGTCTGGTTCAGGAAGTAGAGCGGTATCTGATAGACGACGTCGCTCAACTTCATATCGTTGAGCGTCAGCAGTTCCATAATCTTGATGATGGCAAAGAGACCGTCGGCAACGGGGTAGAACGACGGGAACACGTAGTGCCCGGCCCCGTCGCCAAGCAGGAGCAGGTCCGGGTGGGCAACGGCGGTCTGCATAATGGCTCCGAGCGTTGCGCGGGTGCGGATAATCTTGCCCCCATAGCGAGCGGCTATCTCTTCGAAGGCCCGCGGGGCCGTGACGGGGACAGCCACGGTGCCCCCGCCATTGGCCTTGAGTACCAGCGCGGCAACGGCGGCCAGCGCGTGGATGCCCGGGAGGTGCCGGCCCTTGTCATCCACCAGGAATATCTTCTCGCCCCCGTCGTCCAGGCGCACGCCCATGTCGGCATCGAGCACCGGGGTAATCTGCGAGAGGCGATACAACCCCTCCTGCACCTGAGCGTTGGTCTGCACGAGGCGGTTTTCGTCCAGGTTGGCGTTCAACTCAACCACATCGACCTGCAACCGCCGCAGGATGGCCGGGAGCACCCCGCTGCCGTTGGCACTGGCATAGTCCACTACCAGGTTGAAATCATGCGCCATACGCTCCAGGGCATCGAAGCGGAGCGAACGCAAGAATGCTTCAGAATACTGCTCCTCAATGTTCGAACCATAGGTAATGCGCCCGATTTCATCGAGATAGGCGCGGCGGTAGTCCTCGCGGAAAAAGATATTTTCGATGCTCCGTTCGGTTTTGGTGCTGATGTCCAGCCCGCGGCTGTCGAAGAACTTGATTTCGGCCATGCGGTTGTCGGTGGGCGAAAGCCGCACGTGGATGCCCCCGACCGCGTTGCTGGCCTGGACGGAGTAGCGGGCCACGGGGATGGGCACCGCCTGGAGGTCCAGCACATGGATGCCCGCTGAGGGCAGACCGGCTATCACGGCACGTTTGAGCATACGCGGGGTGTAGTGGGCATCCCGATTGATCGTCACGGTGGCGTTGCGGGGCAGGGTTGCGCCGTAGGCGGCCCCCAGTTTGGCACAGAACTCCGGCGTAATCTCGATATTGACCAGGCCGCTCACTCCGCGGCGGCCAAAGAGCACGCGGCGGGCCTGGCTGCCCCAGATGATGCTGCTGTTGACGGTTGCGCCCTCGTCAATCTCCTTGCTCGGCCAGATTTTGACATTCGGGCGGATGACGGCCCCGCTCCCCACCTGCACCCCATCGCCTATCACCACGCCCTCGAACAGGACGGCCCGGCTGCGGATGTTGGACTGGCGTAGGACAATCGCCCCGCGCAACTCGGCCCGTTCGCCGATGTAGGAATTGCGCCAGATCATGGAGCGGTCAATGTTGGCGTTGCTGTCCACAATGGTGTAGTCGCGGATAAACGTGGGGCCGTGGATGATGACCCCGCTGCGGATTTTGACGCCGTGCCCCAGAAAGACCGGCCCGTGAATCTGCGCGTCCGGAGCGATGTCGGCATCCTTGTCTACCCAGATGTTGCCCCCGATGTGCTGCCCGACGCGGGGCAGGTTCACCTTGCCCGCCAGATAATCACTGCACGCCCGCATATATTCCTGGATATTCCCCACGTCCGTCCAGTACCCCTCCGCGATATACCCGAGCAGGGTTTCGCCCTTTTTGAGCAGGCCCGGAAACACCTGACTGGACCAGTCCACCTTTTCTCCCTTGTCCAGAAGCTCCAGGATATGGGGTTCCAGCACATAGATGCCCGTGTTGACCGTATCGGAAAAGACCTCGCTCCAGCTTGGCTTTTCCAGAAATTGCTGGATATTCCCATGGTCATCGGTAATGATGACCCCGTAGTCGAGCGGGTTGGGGACGCGGGTCAGGGTCATGGTGGCGATGGCCTTGTGCATCAGGTGGTAGTTGATGATGTGCGACAGGTTGAAATCCGTGAGCGCATCGCCAGAAATCACCAGGAATGGCTCGTTGAGCAGGTGTTCCGCATTCTTCACGCTGCCGGCGGTTCCAAGCGGCACCTCTTCCAGCGAATAGGTGATGTTCACCCCGTAGTTGCTTCCATCGCCAAAATAGTCCTGGAGCACATTCGCCAGGTATTGCACGGTGATGATGATGTCCGTAATCCCATGGATTTTGAGCAGTTCGATAATATGATGGATAACGAGGCGATCCACCATCGCAACCATGGGTTTGGGGCGATTGATAGTCAGCGGGCGCAGCCGGGTTCCTTCTCCTCCGGCCATAATGACGGCCTTCATGGTGGTCCTCCCCTTCGAGTCTCCGGATACCTCCAATGGGTTCCATATGTTTGGTACCGTTGGTCTGTTCGTACCGTTGCTCCGGTTGTTCCATGAGTATTGTACCGCAGAGGTGCGACATGCCTGGCAGGGGGCACCCGGAGCATCGAACCCGGCGGTCCCCTACTCTGCCTCGTCGCTGGCTAGCGTCTCTTCGTGCTCTGGCTGTTCCTGAACGGGTGATTGCAGCGTAATCCGAACCAGGTCTACGGCAAATCCGCTGACACTTTCTACCACAAAAACCGTCCCATGCAGGGCGACCTGGTCGCCTGGCTGCGCGGGACGACCGAGCAGGCTGACTACCAACCCCCCGACCGTGTCTACGTCTGGCAGTTCCTCTTCATCATCTTCGGGCAAGCTGCCGGGCGCGTTCTCCGACAGGTCATCGAGCATCAGGTCTCCGCGAACCAGCAAGCCCCCATCTTCTAGCACGCGGAGCAGCGGTTGTTCTGCCTGGTCAAACTCGTCATGCACCTCCCCGACCACCTCTTCCACCAGGTCTTCCAGTGTCACCACCCCCGCAGTGCCCCCATATTCATCGAACACCAGCGCCATGTGAACGTGCGACCGCTTGAAGGCGACGAGCAGACGGTCGGCGGTCATGGCTTCGGGCACCGCCGGGATGCGGCGCAGCAAACTACGCAGGTCGAAGTGGCCCGGCTGTTCAAGCTGCTGGCGCACAAAGTCTTTGGTGAGCAGCAAGCCAACAATATGGTCCAGGTCGTTCTGGTAGACCGGGAAGCGGCTGTAGGGCGAGGCGGCGATGGTCGCCCGCAGGTCTCCTTCGCTGATATCGAGCGGGATGGCGGAGATGCGCGGGCGCGGGGTCATCACCTGCCCGACCCGCCGTTCATCCAGGTCAAAGATATTCTGGATAATCCGCCGTTCGTCGTCGCTCAGGAGGCCCCCTTTGTGGCTCTCCGTGACCATCAGTTCCAGCTCTTCTGGCGAGTAGAGCCGCCGATGGAGCCGCCCATGGGAGATATGGAACCAGCGGAGCAGGCCATTGCCGATGAGCATCAGGAGCCAGACCAGGGGGAAGAGGAGCTTCTGTGTTTTCTGCATCAGGCCGTCCGTCCAGAAAACCGTTCGTTCGGCGTATTGTAACGCAAGCGAGCGGGGGACCATTTCCCCCATCACGACGTGGGCAAGCGCGAGCAACCCGACGACGACCAGGGAGGCGACCAGATAGGCGATCCCCTGGTTCAACGCGACCCAGGGAGACAGCGGACCGAGCACCTGGGTTACAACGAGATATTCGCTGTACATACCCAGGGCCAGGCTGGTGGTCGTGATCCCGAGCTGGGTTGTGACCAGGTAGCGGTCCAGGAGGGCCGGGGCATCGAGAATCTTCTGAATCCGCTGGGCGGTACGGTTCCCCTCGTTGGCCTGCTGCGCGATGCGCGTGGGGCGCACGCCGATGATACAAAACTCCGCCGCGACGAACATGCCGTTGATGACAATGAGACCCCCAATGATAGCCGCGGGGATGAGTAATTCGCTCATGCTTCCTCTCCGGGCCCTTCCGGCCCACGCAATTCTCTTCCAGATGGAGGGTAGAGGCAGACTTCGACGACGGTGGGGCCGTTGACGACTTCGACGCGCAGGCGGGTTTCACCAAAGGCGATTTCGTCGCCCACCTGGGGAAGCCGCCCGAGCGCGGCCATCACCAACCCTCCCAGGGTATTGACCTCTTCATCGGGCAGGTGGAGCTTGAACCACTCGTTCACGTCCGTGATGAGCACCTCGCCATGCATACGGGCACACCCGTCAAGGCCACGGGCAATGAGCGCCGGTTCATTGTCAAATTCGTCTCGAAGCTCACCGAAGATTTCTTCAATCAGGTCGGCAATCGTGATCATCCCTGCCGTTCCGCCAAACTCATCGAGCACAATGGCGACATAGCTGTTTTCCTGCTGAAGCTGGTTCCAGACGGCCAGCGCGGGCTTGACTTCAGAAACATAGGCCACATTTCGCAGAACGGTGCTGACCCCTTCCTGGCGTTCGACCTGGAGCCGAAACAGGTCTTTGAGATGCACAAACCCTACGATGTTGTCCACGGTCTCCTGGTAGAGCGGGATGCGGGTGTGGGCCGAACGGGTTGCCAGTTCGAGCAGGTGGAGCACGGGAGTATCGACCGGCGCGGCGGTCAGGCGCGTGCGGGGGACCATCACCTGAGCAGCGGTGATTTCCCCGGCCCGAAAGACGTTGTGCAAAAGCTGGCGCTCCCCGGCGTCTATCAGGCCGATGCGGGTCCCTTCGGCGGCAATCAGTTCGATGTCTTCCGGGGAGGGGACTTTGCCGCGGTGGGGCGAAGGTTCGGACTGAAACAGGTGGAGCACCAGCGACCCGACCGTCGTGAACAGGGCAATAATGGGGCGAAACACGGCAATAGACCAGCGCATGGGCAGAATGACCAGGAGGGCGAGGGTTTCGGAATAGCGCAGGGCCAGCGAACGGGGTACCAGCACCCCGAGCGCAACCTGGCTCATCGTCAGCACCAGGAGCATTGTTCCCACGGTGGGGAGACTGAACAGGGCTTCGGGGAGGCCGGTGGCGCGGGACAGGGCAGGCGCAAGGTGCCGCGCCACCAGCGCATGCCCGGCAAAACCAAGCAGCAGGCTGGAGACGATGATGCCCACCTGACAGGCAGCAACGTAGATATCCAGCCGGCGGGTGTCTGTGACCACTGGCTCAAGCAACTGCGCAAACCAGTTGCCGTTGGCGGCCTTCTGTCGAATACGGGTTCGGGACGTGTGCATGGCTGCGAATTCGGCAGCCACATAGAGACCATTGAGCAAGAGCATCGTCGTCGCAATGGCAACGATAACAGATGCAGGGTGCATGATTCTCCTTTCCTCACATGTCAAGTTGAGGGGTTCCAGCGTGTCTGTTTCCATGCTCATTCTACTGTTAAACAAGCACTCATTGCAAGAGATGCTTTGCAGTCTACGACAAGCTGTGATATGATACCCACCATATCGGTCAAGCAAGTGGGAGAGTACGGAGGCCGGTGCTCCCTCCGGTCGGGAGAACCTGGGTATCCTGACCCCCTTATACTGGAAACGGGGATGGTATCATGGTATGCATATGCGATGTATTCGGTGAATAACTACTCATGATGCTCCCATCTGGACTCTTCGAGGCTGGTCATGCCAAACAAATCTGAGCGTGATGAAGGAATACGGCACTTCCAACGCGGTGTCGCATTTGAGCGGGCCAATCGGTTTCTTGAGGCAGTCAAAGAATATCGGCAAGCCGTGGACCGATACCCCCAACTCCGCGAGGCTCACGCGGCTCTGGGGTTCCACTACCAGCGCCATGGGATGCTGGCGAAGGCAGCCGAAGAGTTCTATATGGTTGCCAAACTGGAGGAGGATTTCCTCTCCTATTTCAATCTGGGGCACATCCTGATTGAAATCGGGCGCTATGAAGAAGCCCTGCACGCCCTCTCCCACTGCCTGAGACAGGAACCCGACGATGCAGCCACGCACTATGAAATGGCGTATATCCACTTTTCTCAGGGAGACTTCGATCTGGCCTTGAGTCATCTTCAGATTCCCCTTCAGAGCTACCCGGAAGATTGGGAAATTCACCACCTCATCGGCAAGTGCTACCTGGGGCTGAGCAACTACCCCGAGGCGCTCAAAGCCTTTCGTCAGGCTTTGAAGCTGGCTACGACGCCGCACGCCGAGGCCGAAACCCTGAATAACATTATGACGATTGAGCGTTCGCGGGAATTTTCCGATAGCCAGAGCCGGAGCAAGAAAGACGGGGTGTATATGCAGCAGGGGGTGGTCTACCTTGGCTCCTCTCAGGATGACGGTATCACGCTCACAGACACCCGTCACGCCCATTTTACCTACCCGGACATCGGCACCACCTTGCAGCGGTTGGTGGCGCTCTCCCAGGCGCTCCGCTGGTCATTTACCGCCGTGGTACCCATCGATACGCTGGCACAACCTCTGGCGCACGCCCTGGGGCAGATGCTCGGGTGTGCGGTTCGGCAGGCCACCGACCTGACGGGGGAAGACCGGGCGCTGCTGGTGATGAGCGTGGCCCGCGAAGTAGAATTGCTGCTCCTGACGATTGAACAGGTACCTTGCCACGTTGTGACCTTTTGCCTGGGGCTGAACTGGCAGCGACGCTGTGCGCTCCTGCCCGATGTCATCGGCGTGATTGCCCAGGAAACGTGCAGAGTCCCGTGGGAGGCCGAAATCAGACGTTTGCGGGCCGATGGCTCCCCGCCCACCACAATAGAGGCCGCGATTCGGCAGGCGAGCCACCAGATACTTCATGCCTTTCAGGAAACCCTGCCAGATGCGAACCTCGCTCAGCAGGTGCGCTATTACGCCCAGGACCACTGCTACCTGAGCTTCTGGCCCCCTCCCGGCGAGGAGAACCGACGGAAGCCCGACCGAGAACAGACCCCCCGGGAGGGGCTATCAGTTCCCTGTTGCGGCTCTTGAGCGCACCGCATGCCTCCACTGGCGGCCCTTCCTTGCCAGACCCTTCAGCCCCTTCAGCCTATTCGTCTGGGGTTTCCCGTCCGTGTGGTTGGTCAACCGCTGCTCCGTTCGCACCAGTCCCCGCACACTGCGGGGGCACACCTGAGTGTCAACCTGGTCTATCTCCGCGATATCCTGACCTATCTGCAACGGCTTGACATTCGCTTCTACCGCCTCTCTTCGGCGCTCATTCCCCCCGCTCCCCCGGGGGACCCCGAGCCAATCCTCCAGCGAACCGTACGGCAGATTCATGAATGTGCCCCGGAACTGCGCCTGTTAGCTGAGCAGGTCCGGGCGCAGGGCGTGCGCCTGACGATGCACCCGGGGTACCACGTGGCTCCGGGTACGGCCAGCGATGCCCGCGCCGGCCACGCCCTGGAGGAGATTGAAGCTCAGGCGCTCCTCCTCGAACACCTGACGGAGCCGTCCGAAGGGGTACTGGTGGTCCACGTGGGAGGGGCGGGAGGGGCGAGAGGAACATCGGCGGAG
>DAOTUF010000474.1:0-10210 GCA_034437495.1 Chloroflexaceae bacterium
CTGGGGGCCTGGGGTTTATCGGCTCCAACCTGGCCCGTCGGTTGGTAGACCTGGGCGCACGGGTGCTCCTGGTCGATAGCCTGATACCAGAATACGGCGGGAACCTCGCCAACATTGCGGGTATTGAGCACCGGGTGCGCATCAATATCTCCGACGTGCGCGATGAATATAGCATGCGCTACCTCGTCCAGGGACAGGACTACCTGTTCAACCTGGCTGGCCAGACCAGCCACATGGACTCGATGCACGACCCCTACACCGACCTGGAGATCAACGCACGAGCGCAGCTTTCCATTCTCGAAGCGTGCCGCAAGAACAACCCTGCTGTCAAGATGGTCTTTGCCAGCACACGCCAGATCTATGGCAAGCCCGACTACCTGCCCGTGGACGAACAGCACCTCCTGCGCCCGGTCGACGTCAATGGCATCAATAAGATGGCGGGGGAGTGGTATCACATCCTGTACAACAACGTCTACGACATCCACACCTGCGCCCTGCGCCTCACCAACACCTACGGCCCGCGGATGCGGGTCAAAGATGCTCGCCAGACCTTTCTTGGTATCTGGATTCGCCTGGCCGTCGAGGGGAAACCATTCGAGGTCTGGGGCGGGGAGCAGCGGCGCGACTTCACCTATGTGGACGATGCGGTTGATGCCATGCTCGTCGCGGCTACCAGCGAATGCGCGAAAGGGCAGGTCTTTAACCTCGGGGGGGAGGCTGTGGTGAGCCTGCACGAACTGGCCGACCTGCTCGTTGAGGTCAACGGGGGGGGGAAATACGAGGTACGGTCATTCCCCCCCGACCGAAAGCGCATTGATATTGGAGATTACTTTTCCGACTACCGCCATGCGCAGGGCTTGCTTGGCTGGCAACCGCAGGTCTCCTTGCGCGAGGGGTTGGCCCACACGCTGGCGTTCTACCGCGAGCACCTGGCGGACTATTGCTAACCGCGCACTTGTGAACGCTCGGGGCAGCCGGGAGCGGGAGCACCCCGCCCTACTCCATCAAGCCCAACCCCTCGTCGGGCATCCATTCGGGCCACCCCGAAAGCCATTCGGGGATGCGGGCATCCCGCACCCGGTCGCTCACCGGGAAGTAGGCTTTCAGGTCCAGAATCGGGGTCCCATCGTAGGCATCGATGTCGGCCACGCGGACCACCCCCTGCTCCTCATCCACCGTCACTATCTTGCAGGTGGTCAGGGCGATGGGGTTGGGGCGGTAGGGAGCGCGAGTCGCAAAGACGCCGGTGTCCTTATCTTCGGCATAGGGCGGCCTGGTGCGCAGCATCGTGCGGTACTCCTCGGTATCGAACTGGCTGCACCACCAGAGCACGATGACATGGCTGAATCCGTCGAGGCAGGTGAGCGCTGGCCGGATGGCTTCCTGGATATCCAGGTACATCCCATCCTCGCTCCTCCGAACGTGCCCAATCGCGGAGACCTGGTAGGTCTCGGGGGGCGGTGTGGTTTCGGTCCCCATAGATGTGTCTCCTGTTCTCTTGGTAAGAAATAAGGTCTGGTCTGGACCACGGATACCCGGGTACAACGACGACGCTCCTTAAAACAGAACTTACGTTCGTGCAGTATACCACGGGTAGCCGCACCTGTCCAGCGCCTCCGTTCTCCCCCCTGCTTCCCCTACCGGCGCTCCTGCTCCACCTCGCTCCCCAACCGTCCGAGCAGCACCGTCTGCGCGGGGTGGTCGGGGTGCAACTCAAACCGCGCCCGCTCAAACCACTGCACCGTCAGGGTCCTCCCATCAATCGTCGCCTCGTGGGGTTCGCTCAGAGGCAGGCCAGACAGCGCCAGGCTTTCGGCAAAGCTGCTCCCGCGCTGGCCATCAAACTCCAGACCGTGGCGTTCCCAGTAGGCTTTGAATGGACCGCACAGGCTGTGCGCGGTCTCGGCAAAGTAGAGACAGTCGGGGGAGGGGGGACCATCCACCGTGGGGAAGGAACGCCAGTCGCGCCCCTGGGACTGGAGCGCTTCGACCCCCAGACGGCCCAGGGTGACATCATAGGGCGGGTCGTGCTCCGGGTGATATTCAAAGCGGGAGCGCTCGAACACCTGAGTCGTGACGGACGATGGGCCGGTGCGCTGCTCCGTCATCGGAAAGCCAAACACCGCCAGATCTCCATGGCGCTGCCAGAAGTCGAGGAAGCGCCCCTGGAGCGTGTGCCCGGTCTCTGCGAAGGTGAGCGCGGTGGGGCTGACGGCTGCCGGGCGCGGACCCCCTCCCCCCGTCTCGGCTCCTGCCCCGGTCCCGTCCCCCGTGCCGGTCGCGGTCCCGGGCGAGCGCGAGCCGCCGGGGGACCCCTGCGGCGCTGCTGCTGGTGCTGTACGGGCACTGCTGGAGATGGCGCGGTGCCCCCAACTATCAGTGACCTCCACCCGCACCGGGTAGGTGCCAGGCTGCGAGTAGCGATGCACGACCGTGGCCTCTTCCGTCTCCACGATGGGCGAACCGTCGCCAAAGTCCCACCGGTAGCGCCCAAAGCTGGTCGGCGTGTTGGACTGGGCGTGGGCCGTCAGGGTCACGAGACGCTCGCCCTCCTGCTCTTGCTCCTGGACTGTCACCGGGCTGTCAAGCTGCACCGTTGGTCGGTCCACGTGCCAGTAAAGCAACGCCTGGAGCAGTTCTTTCTGCGTGGTGAAGCCCGTGTCGTTGCGAATACCTTCCAACCCGAAGGCCAGATAGCTCGTGCGGTAGGAGAAGGCGACCGCCGGTTCCTCCAGCGAGGGAGAGGCGGCGCGGTTCAGCCCCACGATGCCATCCGCCGCGCTGGACGGACTGGCAGCTTTGAATATCGGCGTGGTATAGAGGTCCGGGCTGCGCGGGTCTTCATCGATGACCACCACCTCATCAATCGATTCCTGGTTGCCTGCCGCGCTCTGGAGGTTCGTTTCTACCCCTACCGCCATGGGGTCGCTCAGGTCGAGGGAGATGCTGGTCAGCCAGGGCTGCGTGGTCAGCCCCACGACGCTGCGGGGAATGGTGGGCGGGTCTGCAAACACGCTCTCCTGGACAAAGCGCCCTCCCAGGTAGTATTTGTAGAGGTCCGAGCGCCCATACTCGTCGCCGGGCGGGACATCCTCAATATCCGACGCCTCCGCAAGGTTCTGCCCGGTGGCGATGAGGTTCCCCCCCCCTTGCAGATAGGCCATCAACACATTCTGGTCGGCTATGGTCAGGGGTGTGGGCACGGGCAGGCTGCCGCTGTGAATGGTATTATCGCCCGTAAACCATAGAATAATCTCGTGTTTCTGAAGCTCGCTGATGTCGGGGAGCGTCTGCGCACTGGGAGCCAGCGCGTCCACATCGAGGTAGGTGAAGGGAACGGCAAGCTCGTTGAGCGCCGTGCGATAGTAGGGCGCATAGTCGGGCAGGTCCAGGCTGCTGCTCCCATCGTTATCAACCAGCAGCACTTTGTTGCCTGGCTCCGCCGGGAGCGCCCGTCCCCAGATGGGCAGACGAAGCGTCTGGGGGCCTTGAAGCTCCACCGACCCGCCGTAGTCGCCCGGCACAGCACCGGGGGAAAACTCGATAGCCACGGTGAAGCGGGCCGATGCTCCCGCCGGGACGCTCAACTGGGCCGGGGAAACTTCCACCGTGAGATTTGCCGTTTCGGGTGGTCCGGCCTGCAAGCGGTAGCTTTGAACGCGCCCGGAGATATTGCGAGCCGTGACGACCATCTCGGCGCGGGTGGGCTGTCCTGTCGCGGTGGCCCGGCTCCCGAAGGAGAGCGCGGGCGGGTCGAACAGCAGGTCTGGTGTGGCGGCCCGGCTCAGGTCAACCCGTCCCCCTCCCCGCTCCAACACCCCGGCGGGTTGGGTCTGGTCGCCGTCAAGCCAGACATCGGGAGCAGCCGTCGAGATGAGCGCCGACCGGATATCGAGCGGGGACCACTCCGGGTGGGCCTGCTGGAGGAGCGCCACGGCCCCCGAGACGTGGGGAGCCGCCATACTGGTTCCCGACGCCAGACCAAAGCCCATATGGGTCCCTTCATCCTCCCCCCCGGCGTAGCCTGCCGAGAGGATATTGACCCCCGGCGCGACCACGTCGGGCTTGAGCGTGCCCTGGAAGGTCGGCCCACGCGAACTGAACGGAGCCATCACGTCCGCGGTGAAGTCAATCACCCGCCCCTGGGGGTCAATCTGGACCCGCGCCGCGTCACCGTGCTGGTGGTACCAGTCTATCAGACCAAGCCCCATGGCGTGCGAAACGATGACCGAGGGGATCGTCACGGCGTCGGCTCCCTCGCCGCCAGCCATTTGCAGGATAGTGTCTCCCCCCTCCTCGTGGTTGTACACCATCATAGCTGTGGCTCCGGCCTGCTGCACATGCAGCGCCTTGAGGCTGAAGAAACAGACGCCGCGTTCAACCAGGGCTATTTGCCCGCTCAGGGAGCCTTCTGGCAGCGGTTCGCAGGCCAGGCTTGACCCGCCGAGCGTGGAGACCGGGCGGTAGGGCGCAGGCCCAAAGGGCGCGTCCTGGATGGGGGGGCCAAAGTCGGCCCCCCCATAGGCCGCCTCTTTGAGCGTTTCGGGTACCTCGCCAGGCGCAGTCACATCCACAAACCCTGCCGCAATCGTCCGGTCGGTGGTGGTCGCCCCGACCACAATAATCTTGTCGGTGAAGTCCCGCGAATCCACGGTGCTCTTGCTCGGCCCGCTGTTGCCCGCCGAAAAGATGACCACCACCCCGGCGTCGGCAGCAGCGTTGGCCGCGATGGAAATGGGGTCGAAGCGGGGGTCGAGGTTGGCCCGGCTCCCCCAACTGTTGTTGATGATATCGGCCCCATCGGTAACGGCGTCTTCGAGCGCGGCGATCAACTCCGTCTCAAAGGCCATCCCCGAAAAGACCGAATCATTCCCGTAAAATACCTTATAATTCATCAGGAAGGCCCGCGGCGCAACCCCGGAAATCGTCTGCTCAACCCCGTATGCCCTGGCAGCGGTATCGGCAGCACCCGCGGCAATCCCGGCTACATGCGTGCCGTGGCTCCCATCCTGTGGGCCGGGGGCCGGCGTCTCGCTCCCCTCCAGCGGGGGCATATCGGGTCGGAAGTAGGCTCGCGCTGCGATAACTTTGGGCGTGGTATGCGCCGTATCTCCCTTCGGGTAGCCCGAGGGGTAGCGGTAGCCCTGTGGGTCGAAGAAGGGGTGGTTGACGGCAATGCCCGTATCGAGAACGGCTATCTTGACCCCATCCCCGGCGTTGCGCTGCCCCCCGATAGCGGGGTGATTCCAGAGCGCTTCCGTATGCATCAGGGGTAGGCTGGAGAAGAGGGTCAGTTCGCGCCCCTGCTCCGGGTAGACTCCGGCCACGCCGGGCAGCGCACGGATACGCTCAATGAGCGCTTCGTCTGCCCCGGGCAGCGCCACCGAGAGACCATTCAACACGATCTGGTAGGTGCGCTGGACATGGGCCGCAGGGAAGACCTGCTGGATAGCCTGAGAAACGCTGGCCTGCCGCTGCTGCAAGAAGGTGCGGTAGCGCTGCGCTTCCGGAGTGTCAAACTGGAGCCGGCCCGCAGCCAACCCCGCGGGGGTATCAGGGGTATCAAGGGCCATGGTCGTATAGCCGGGCCGCGCCTGGGGAGCCTGGGACACCGGAGGCTCCGTGAGGCGGATAATCCAGCGCGGCGAGAACGAAGAACGAGCGGGTGAATGGCCAGAGGCAGATGGAGCCGCAGCCCCCGAAACCAGCAAGACCACGATGAGCAGCAGGACGACCGGGCGCGGCAGAGAGCACGTCATTCTCATTATTCAGGACCCTCCTTAACCAGCAGTCACAGAGACCAACCAGATTCTCTTTCATCGGTTCAATGCGGTAGATTATAGCACGGGTTTCCATCCGTGCAGCACATTGCTTATTTTCGCACCTTCGGGCACAATAGGAGGAGAACCAGGAGACGAGGAAGAATCACGCAGAGCGGAACTATCACAACAGGGAAAGAAGGTTTCACCATGCCAACGCATGAAATCAATGGGATACGCCTGTACTACGAGCAGTATGGAAACCGGGTCTCGTTTCCGGTCGTCTTTGTCAACGGGTTGCTGGCAGACACGACCGGGTGGAGATTCCAGGTGCCTGCCTTTGCCCCCCATTTTCGCGTGCTGCTCTACGACGCCCGCGGGCAGGGGCAGTCGGACAAGCCCCCCGGCCCCTACCTCCCCGACCAGCACGCCCGCGACCTGGTCGGCCTGCTCGATGCCCTGCACATCCAGCAAGCGCACCTGGTAGGGCTGTCCAACGGCGGAGCTATCGCCATGCTGGTAGCGGCGGAGTATCCGTCTCGGGTGGGGTGCCTGGTGCTGGCCGACACCTACGCCCACACCGATGCGCTGATGGGGGCCCGCCTGGAAAGCTGGCTGCTGGCGCTGGAAAGCGGCGGGTTGGCGCTGCGGTTCGACGTGGCCACGCCCTGGGTCTGGGGCAACCCGTTTCTGGCACAAAACCAGCATCTTCTTGAACCGCTGCGACAGAAGGCGTTGCAGGCCAGCGCCGATGCGGTCCGGGGGCTTATCAGCGGGGTTCGGGACTATGACATCCGCGAGAAACTGGGGGCTATCCACTCCCCGACCCTGGTCATGGTGGGCGAGGAAGATGTGCTGACCCCTCCGTGGCACGCCCGGGAGATTGCCCGCGCCATCCCCAACGCTCACCTGGTCATCGTGCCGGGCGCCGGCCACGCGCTGCCTATCGAGCGCCCGATGGTGTTCAATGCGCTGGCGCGGGCCTTCCTTCAAGACGAAGAGTGAACCATGAGCACCCCTCACCGAGTCTTGCAGGGGTGTGCTATCATGCGGTCCATCCGTCGTATTTTCCAACGTTCGACAATGCTGATGATGAGGTGGAGAACAAAACAGCATGCACATGGAAACCCAACTCAACGCCGATGGTGCCGTGGACTGGCTGGCAAGACGCGCCTCCCTCACCCCCACGAGCACTGCCCTGATAGAAGCCAGCACGGGCCAGCACATTACCTACGCTGAATGGAACCGGCGAGCCAACCGGGTGGCCCATGGTCTGGGGCAGCTCGGGCTGCGCAAGGGAGACCGGGTGGCGGTGCTCGCCACCAACAGCCTGGAATATCTCGATATGCTCTTTGCCTGCCAGAAGAGCGGCTGTGTGCTCCAGGCGCTCAACTGGCGGCTTGCCCCCGCCGAATTGAAAAAGCTCATTCAGGTGGCTGCCCCACGGCTCCTCATCTACAGCCAGAATATGGCCGACCGAGTGACCGAGCTATGCCAGGGGGGGCCGATGGTGGTGGACCACAAGGTCGTGATAGGCGATGCGCCCCTCCCTGGCCATCAGACCTGGGAGGAGTGGCTTTCCTACGCCAGCAGCACACCGCCGCCTGCGGTTCCCCTGGGCATGGCCGACCCCTGGATGCTCTGCTACACTGGCGGCACGACGGGCCTGCCGAAAGCGGCTATCCTGACCCACGGCACCGTCACCTGGAACGCCATCAACACCGTGATGAGTTGGGGACTCACCCCGCAGGACACGACCATTCTCAATCTGCCGCTTTTCCACACTGGCGGCCTGAATGTCTTTACCACCCCGCTGGTGCATATCGGCGGGTGCTCCATTGTCTGCCAGAATTTCGATATTGACCAGGTGTTCGACCTGATAGCGCAGTACCGGGTCACAGTCCTGGTAGGCGTTCCGACCATGCTCATCCTGATGCAGCAGCACCCGCGGTGGGCAACGACAGACTTCTCGTGCTTCCGGACCATCTTCAGCGGCGGTGCTGCCTGCCCCCTGCCCGTCATTCACCGCTTCTTCGAAAAGGGTGTCTGCTTCAAGACAGGCTATGGCCTGACCGAAGCCGGCCCCAATACCTTCTGGATGCCCGATGGGGACGCCCGGTGCAAGGCCGGTTCGGTAGGCTTCCCGCTCTTCCATATTGACATTCGGATTGTCAATGATGCGGGAAACGATTGTGGGCCGGACGAGGTGGGCGAACTGCGCATCCGAGGTCCCCACGTCATCCCGGGCTACTGGAACAACCCCGGAGCCACCAGCAAGGCCATCGTTGATGGATGGCTGCATACGGGCGACCTGGCCCGTCGCGACGCGGATGGCTATGTCTACATCGTCGGACGCAGCAAGGATATGATCATCTCCGGCGGCGAGAACATCTACCCCGCGGAAATCGAGAGCGTGATGCTCGGGCACCCCGCCATTGCCGAAGTCGCCATCATTGGCGTGCCCGACCCGACGTGGGGCGAGGTGGGCCGGGCCGTGGTTGTGCTGCGGGCGGGGGCCAACCTGAACGCCGACGAACTGCTTGCATATACCCGACACCACCTCGCCAGCTATAAGATTCCCCGCTCAATCGTCTTTGTGAATGCTCTGCCCAAGACCGGGGCGGGAAAGATTGACAAGAAGGTGCTGGAACAGCAGTATGGCGGCAAGATCCAGGCTCAGACCACGGAACCTGGAGAACCCTGAGAAAAGGCCAGGAGAAGTAGCAAAAAGAGAAAGCAGAGGAACCAGACCATATGATTATCACTTCCCTTCCCCATCTTGATGGCATCACCAGCCGGACCATCGAAACCCCACGCGGGCGGGTGCATCTGCTCCAGGCCGGCGCGACCGACGGGCGGCCCATGCTGTTCATCCACGGCAATGCCGCCTCATCCACCTGGTGGGAAGAGGTGATGCTAGCGCTCCCGTCGGGGTATCTTGCGCTTGCCCCCGACCTGCGCGGCTACGGGGCCTCCGAATGCCAGCCGGTGGACGCCACACGCGGTATGCAGGACTTCAGCGACGACCTGCACAGCCTGGTCGAGACGCTTGGCCTGCGCTCATTTGACCTGGTGGGGCATTCGATGGGTGGGGTGGTGGCGATGCACTACACCACCGACCACCCGGCCCGGGTCGTTTCCCTCACCCTGGTCGCCACCGGCTCACCCTACGGGTTCGGGGGAACGCGGGACCTGGACGGGACCCCTTGCTGGCCCGACTACGCCGGGTCGGGGGGAGGTCTCATCAATCCCGAATACTTCCGGCTGCTGCAAGCGGGCGACCGCAGCGACACCAGCGACTTTTCGCCCCGCCGCCTCCTCCGACGGCTGTGCGCTGGTGCCCCCTCCGTTCGGATGCCGCGGGAAGACGCGCTGGTCGAAGCGATACTGTGCATGGCAACCAGCGAGGGGAACTATTCCCGCGATATGCGGCCCTCCCCCAACTGGCCCCACGTCGCCCCGGGCACCAGCGGGGTGAACAACGCGCTCAGTCCGAAGTATTGCAACCTGCGCCGCTTTGCCGACTGCACGCCAAAGCCGCCGGTGTTCTGGGTGCGCGGCGACCGCGACCCCATCGTCTCCGACCGTTCCATCACCGATCCGGGCAACCTGGGAGCGATGGGGGTGCTGCCCGGCTGGCCCGGCCCGGTCATCTATCCTCCCCAACCCATGGTCGGGCAGGTCCGCGCCGTGTTGCAGCGCTATCAGGCTAGCGGGGGAGCCTTCGAGGAGCAGGTCATCCCGAATGTCGGGCACGTTCCCTACCTGGAAGACTTGCCGACGTTCATGCGCCTCTGGCTTCCCTTCGTGCAGGTGGAGCGGGACTAGCCGGCTTCCTCGGCTCCATCAGGGGTATGGTAGGCCGCTTCGACCGCCTGCCAAAAGTGGGCGGCTATCTCATCCAGGGTCGTGTGCTCGTCGGGGGTCCAGGGGAGCAGGGTGCGGGCTTCGGCAAAGTAGGCGTCTATGAGGGCGCGGTGGTGGTCGCGGGTAATCCCCATCGGGCGCAGCTTGCGCTCGGTCCATCCGAAATCAGCCGACACCAGAACCCAATCAACGGTGACGCCGACCTGCACCAGTTCGTGAAACCGCCGGGCCGTCAGCGCCAGGTTGTGGTGATGGACGAGTTCGGGGGCCTCGCTGGAAGGCGAAACCCCGACTATGGGGACGCAGGTAATGAGATGCTGCGTCACATGGGAAATCAGGTCCTCGCTTTTCTCGTTGAGCCTCTGCATCACGGCAGCCTGACGTTCACTGATCATCGTCTTGCTGCTACTTTCTAGGTGTTCAAATGTACTCAAAAGTACGCTATATACACTTCTGAAATTCCTGCTTCACCCTGCACCGCCTTCTCAAGCGAAGGGCTTACACGCAGTCCACAGGCGTGTTTTACGTCCCGACGTAGCCACGACCGAAGGACGGTTGGTTTATGCGGCACCAACAAGCCTCAT
>DAOTUF010000475.1:0-4186 GCA_034437495.1 Chloroflexaceae bacterium
GGGTGCGCGAGCCAGCCCCAGGCGCTATCGGGCACGATGAAACAGGACGATGCGCGTAAGCCCGTGTCGTGTCCGTAACAAGCCGGTTGAACATCGTCGAGGCTCACGTTACCGCCTTCGGGCGAGAAATCGAGGTAACAGATGCAACGAGTATTGGTTTTAGATACGAACAAACAACCCTTGATGCCGTGCCACCCGGCCCGGGCGCGGCACCTCTTGAAGCGAGGCAAGGCAGCCGTGTTTCGCTGTGCCCCCTTCACCATCATTCTGCGGGAACGGGCGGGCGGCGACACACAGCCGACGGAACTGAAGCTCGACCCTGGCAGCAAAACCACGGGCATCGCCCTGGTGGTCACGGGAGTACGCGGATGGCGCGTGGTGTGGGCAGCGGAACTGCACCACCGGGGGGAACGCATTCGCAAGGCACTGGCCGACCGACGGGCCATTCGCCGCAGCAGGCGGCAGCGCAAGACCCGCTATCGCAAACCCCGCTTCCTGAACCGCACGCGCAAGGCAGGCTGGCTCCCACCCTCGCTGGAAAGTCGCGTGGCGAATGTTGAGACCTGGGTTGCCCGCTTGCACCGCTGGTGTCCCATCACCTCCCTGGTGCTGGAACTCGTGCGCTTTGATACGCAGGCACTCCAGCACCCTGAAATCAGCGGGGTCGAGTACCAGCAAGGAACCCTCCACGGCTACGAGGTGCGTGAGTATCTCCTGGAGAAGTGGCAGCGGCGCTGTGCCTACTGCGGGGCGAAAGACGTTCCACTCCAGATCGAGCACATCGTGCCGAAAGCGCGGGGCGGGTCGGATCGGGTGAGCAACCTGACACTGGCGTGCGAGCCGTGCAACCAGAAGAAGGGGAGCCAGACCGCCGCCGAGTTCGGCCACCCCCATATCCAGGCGCAAGCGAAACAGCCCCTCAAAAACGCGACAGCGGTCAACGCAACCCGGTGGCGGTTGTACGAGCGACTGAAAGCCACGGGACTACCCGTCACAGGGGGCAGCGGCGGGCGCACGAAGTACCATCGCACGCAGCAGGACTACCCCAAAGCGCACTGGATTGATGCGGCATGCGTGGGCGAGACGGGGTCGCAGGTGCGGCTCGACCCGCAGATGTCGGTGCTCACCATCCGTGCGATGGGGCACGGCACCCGCCAGATGTGCGGGACAAACAAATACGGCTTCCCCATTCGGCACCGCACGCGGCAGAAGCGGGTGCGTGGGTTTCAGACGGGCGACCTGGTACGCGCCGTGGTGCCGAAGGGGAAGCACCAGGGACCGCACGTCGGGCGGGTGGCCGTGCGCACCACTGGCTCGTTTCGGATCGGCACACGAGACGGCATTTCCTATCGGCACTGCACCATCGTGCATCGGGCCGATGGCTACGATTATCGCAGCAGAAAGGAGGAGCGCGGTTTCCTCCACTGCCGTTAAAACGGCGTGGCTTCCACCGCGCAAGATTCAGTGACCCCCTCCCCCGCTGTCGCAACGCTGGCACTCCTGCGCCACACCGCAGCCAACTGGAATATCTCCCTCTCCAATGCGCAGATACAACAATTCGTGAGGTACGCTGCCGAGGTGCGGCAGTGGAATGAACGGGTCAATCTGACGGCTATCACCGACCCGGAAGCGTTCGTCGTGCGGCACGTTCTCGATTCGCTGCGCTGTAGTTGCTCGTGGGGCAAGACCCCGCACGCGCTGATAGATGTGGGCAGCGGGGCGGGGTTCCCCGGGGTGCCGTTGAAAATCGCGTTCCCGGCGCTGCGCCTCACGCTGGTGGAGTCGGTGCGCAAGAAGGCCGATTTTCTCGAACATCTCGTCGGGGCGTGCGGGTTGGATGGGGTCACGGTGGTTCAGGCGCGGGCCGAACAGGTCGGGCACGACCCGCAGCACCGCGAACGCTATGATGTCGCCACGGCGCGAGCGGTGGCCGACCTGCGCGTGCTGGCGGAATACTGCCTGCCGCTGGTGCGGGTGGGGGGGTATTTTCTGGCTCCCAAGGGGGCCGAGATTGATGCGGAAGTTGCTGCTGCTCACCAGGCTGTGACCACGTTAGGGGGGTATCTGCTGGCCGTCGAGCCGGTGGCGCTGCCGGGGGTGGCGCGGCCCCGCACGCTGGTGGTCATTGGCAAGACGGCTCCGTCCCCGCCGGGCTACCCCAGGCGGGTGGGGGTGCCTGCTCGTCGCCCGCTCTGAGGCGGGAAGCAGCGCCGCCTGCGGTCTCCCCTCGCGCCGTGACCGGCCTCTCCCAAAAACCAGAATCAGCGGCCAGACAACCATCCTGGTTTTCTGGTGGAGACCTCTGGTTTGAGCACTCCGATATAGGGGAGATTGCGGTAGTGTTCGTTGAAGTCCAGCCCGTACCCGACCACGAATTCGTTGGGGATGTCGAAACCTACGTATTCGATGGGGACATCCGCGGTGCGGCGTTCGGGCTTGTTCAGCAAGGTGCAGATGCGGAGACTGGCCGGGCCGCGCTGCCAGAGCAACGCCCGCAGGTAGGCCAGGGTCAGGCCACTGTCAACAATGTCTTCGACGACCAGGACATGGCGTCCCGTGATGTCCGTTTCAAGGTCTTTGAGCAACTGGACGACCCCGCTGGATTCGCTGCTTGCGCCATAACTGGAAATGGCGATGAAGTCCATTGAGACCGGGATGCTGAGAGCGCGGGACAGGTCTACCAGAAACATGACGCACCCTTTCAAGATGCCGACGAGCAGCACGTCCTCGGCTTCGGCATAGTCACGGCTCATCTGCTGGCCCAGGATGCGCACTTGCTCGCGTATCGCGGACGCCGGGAGGAGCACCCGATCCAGGTCGGGGTGGATAGCTGCGCTCATGGTGGTGGGGTGCGTACGATTCACTAGTTCCCCTTCAGATACGCAAAGATTTCTTTCCTCATTCGATACCGCCATCCAGTATAGCACAATTCCGGCCCGATTTTTCATTATTGCCACTTGACAGCACAATTGTTTGGTTGGTATAATAAGGGTTGCTACAAAGGTTCTATCGTCTGGATCTGGAACGGGCCATACGACGAAGACTCGAACCAGTCACCTTGCGACCCACCAGATCCAGGGGTTTACGGTTTCCCGGCTGAAGCCAGCAGAAAAAACCGAGCGGAATAGAGCGTACCATAAGAAAGGAGGAGCAGCGCTGGCTCCCTCTGCCGAAGACAGCCCGGGAGGTAGCGCTGCCACAAACATGAGGTCATCCAGAGATCTTTCTCAGCGACAACAGCATATTCTGGCCTACATCCAGGATTTCATCCGGAAACACGGATACTCCCCGTCCATTCGGGATATCCAGGTTGATTTGAAGATTTCTTCAACGTCGGTGGTCGCGTACAATCTGAAGGCGCTTGAGGACAAGGGAAAGCTCAAGCGGGAGGACAAGATTTCGCGGGGGATCAGGCTCATCAATATGCCTTCGACATCCAACATCCCCGCGTGCCAGGTGCCCTTGCTCGGCGTCATCACCGCAGGGAATCCGCTCCCCAACCCGGAGGACACGAGCGACAGCGAGCGGGAGATTATTGAAGTCCCCCTTGAGTTGCTGCCAGCGAATAAGGTCCAGGGGACGTATGCGCTGCGGGTCCGCGGCTATTCGATGATTGATGCGCTGATTGATGATGGGGACATTGTGCTGCTGCAATATCAGGAAACCGCAGAGAACGGCAATATGGTTGCGGCTCGCCTGCTGGACGAGAATGCCGTTACCCTGAAGAAGTTCTACCATGAGGGGGACCGGATTCGGTTGCAACCGGCCAACCAGACCCTGGACCCCATCTACACCTCTCCCGATAATGTGCATGTGCATGGGCGGGTCATCGGGGTGATGCGACCCATGATGTAAGAGGTCAGAGGGAAGATGAGGCCGTTTGAATACCCCCGCGACAGCAGGCGGGTTGGTATTCATTGGGAGCGAGCAAAGCGAAGGATGGCTGCCTTTGCCGGCAGCGATGTTTCGCTTTGTTTGCTTTATGGAACGATGCCGAACCACCACAGGAGGCCGGCGTGGAGAAGGGTGCTGATCGTTGGGACCAGCACAAAGGAAAGGTGGTGCGTCTTGTGGCGAATGATGAACAGGCCGAGAAAGCCCCCCACAAACCCGCCCGCTACCACCATTCCGTGCAGGACCACTTCTGGCACCCGTCTGCCCCCGCTTTCCCTCCCGCGCTTCGCCT
>DAOTUF010000476.1:0-2226 GCA_034437495.1 Chloroflexaceae bacterium
CCCGGCCTCTCTGCCGCCTCCGTCCCCCCCCAATGGCAACGGGCAGAAGGCGTTGAATGGACTGCCCGCGCCGTCTGCCTCCAGACCAGCGTTCCCCCCCTCACCCGCCCTGCCCGAACCCTCGAAGACGCAGAAAAAGGAACCCGAACCCCCCCCCGCGGGGCCGGGACCCCTTGACGAGGTGGAGGCTCCGGTCATCTACCGGGCGTGGCCCCTGCCGTCGCTCGATATCCTGGACCAGCCGGTGCGGGGACAGGCCAACGACGAAGAGCACATGGCCCACATGGCCCGCCTGATAGAAGAGACCCTGGCCAGTTTCAAGGTGGAGGCACAGGTCATCGATCGGCACACCGGCCCGGCAATCACCCAGTTTGAGCTTCAGCCGGCGGTGGGCGTCAAAATCAGCAAAATCACGACCCTCGAAAAGGACCTGGCGCTAGCGCTCGCGGCTCCCTCTATTCGCATCGAGGCTCCCATCCCGGGCAAATCGGCCATCGGCATCGAAATCCCCAACACCGCCATTGCGCTGGTCACGCTGCACGAGGTGATTGACAGTGAGCCGTTTGAGGTACACCGCGGCAAGCTCAAGCTCCCGCTTGGCAAGGATGTGAGCGGCACCCCCATCGTGGCGGATATGTCGCGGATGCCACACCTGCTGGTCGCGGGGAGCACCGGCAGCGGAAAGTCCGTGGCCATCAATGCCTTCCTCTGCGGGCTGCTGCTGCGGCACACCCCCGAAGAGTTGAAGCTTATCCTGGTGGACCCGAAGATGGTCGAGTTGATTGTCTACAACCGCATTCCCCATCTGCTCTCCCCTGTCGTGACCGAACTGGAGCGGGTGCTGCCCACGCTCAAGTGGGCCACCCGCGAGATGGAGCGGCGCTACAAGGTGTTTGCGCGGCTTGGTTGTCGCAACCTGGAGGGCTACCAGAAGCGGGCCAGAACCCAGGCCGACCTGGAGCCGATGCCCTATATCGTGATTGTGATTGATGAACTGGCCGACCTGATGATGATGGCACCGGACGACGTGGAGACGCAGGTGTGCCGTCTGGCGCAGATGGCGCGGGCAACGGGGATTCACCTGATTATCGCCACACAGCGCCCCTCCGTGGACGTGCTGACCGGGCTGATCAAGGCAAACTTCCCCTCCCGCATCGCGTTTGCGGTGACATCGCAGGTTGACAGCCGCGTCATTCTCGATATGCCGGGAGCCGAACGGTTGCTCGGGCGCGGGGATATGCTCTATATGGCGGCTGATGCGGCCAAGCTCATCCGGGTCCAGGGGACGTATGTTTCCGACCGCGAGGTCGAGCAGATTGTCGCGTTCTGGCGCACTTCCACCCCGCCGGGCGAGGGAGCGAAGCGGCAGGGGAACGAGGAGGAAAAGACCGCCGACCGCCAGCGCCAGCACCCCACCGCCCCGACTGCCAGCGGGGGAACAAGGGGGGGGGAGGATGGGACTTATGAGCCGCCAGCCTCCTTCCTGAGCACGGAGGAGCAGGAGACGCTGCTGCCACAGGCAGTGGACCTGGTCAGCCAGCACCGGCGGGCTTCGGCTTCGCTCCTGCAACGGCGTTTGCGCATTGGCTACAGCAAGGCGGCCCAGTTGATTGACCTGCTGGAGCAGCAGGGGATTGTTGGCCCTGCCGAGGAAGGCCGCTCCCGCGAGGTGCTGCGGCAGGGGGAAAACCCGTGATACGTTGACCGGTCGAAAGCGAAGGGAGGAACTGGATGAAATGGTGCGGGTGCCTCGGTCGTGGAACGTCTACCTCCCCCTGGTGGTGCGGGAGGGTCTGGGGAGCGTTGCTCCGTCTCCTGCCCCTTCTCTTTTCATCTCTCCCCAACTGCATGGCTATCAGATGGGATATATGGCCAGGACTACTCCAGAAGGAGGAGGGAGTAGTGCGCCAGAATACCCCCATTGAGGTATTGTCCTGGTGAGAGGGAGCGTGCTACACTGGCAGCGTCGCTCGTCGTAATGATAAGACCTGACGAGGTACGGCGAGTCATACACCGCACTGACTAAAGTCAGGCGGCTTGCACGCTCCGGCGAGGAAGCCGGGTATGACCAGACCTGGCCTTTCGAGGCTCCGTTCAGCCGGTCACGATACCCTGGGGTACGCGGGCCAGCCCCGGGCTTCTATCGCTGGTGGTTAACCAGGCCAACGCGGAATGGCCCGTGCTGCCAGCATCACAAGCCGGTTGAACATCGTCGAGGCTCACGTT
>DAOTUF010000477.1:0-5121 GCA_034437495.1 Chloroflexaceae bacterium
GGGCGAGCCGGGCGAGCCGGGCGAGCCGAGCGACCCGAACGCTCCCCCAGAACCAGCGGACACCCCACCAGAGCAGGTGACAGAGCCACCGATTCAGGTGGACGAGCCGGGGCACCCGGCGGAGCCACCCCTCGCCCTACCGTCCTCCTCCCCCTTGCCCGTGCTGGAGGGCATCGAACAATACTTGAAAGACAGACAGGTATCCTCCTCGTCTTCCTCGCTGGTGCTGCCGGCATCGTTCCTGCCCGACCGCGTGCCGTTCTTCAGGCCAGGCACCTACGACCTGGATACGATGATCGGTGTGATGCCTCCCCACAACGAATATCGTGTGCCCGATTCATTCAATCCAGAGGACGTGGTCGTGGATGTGGGCGCCCATATCGGGAGTTTCAGCTACCTCTGCCTGAAGCGGGGGGCCGGCTACGTGGCCACCTACGAAGCCGACCGCGGCAACTATGACCTTGTTGTCCAGAACTTGCGGGTGTTCGACCCCTCTCGATACGAGGTGCATCACGCTGCGGTGTGGCGGTCGGACGTTGAGGGACAGACGCTCTTTCACTGCGGGTATAGCGAAAGGGGGGAGAACACCGGCGGGGGGAATGTGTTCGACAGCACGGGCAACCCCGTTCCGTCCATCCCCTTCGACGCGATTATCCGCTCGCTCCTGAACCGAACCGGCCGCATTCGTCTGGTCAAGGTGGACTGCGAAGGCAGCGAATACCCCATTCTCTACACCAGTCGGATGCTCCACGCCATCGAGGAGATTGCGATGGAGGTTCACTACCCCTGTCCGTGGCGGGAGTCGCTGCCCGGGCTTTCCAACACAGTTGCCTGTATGAAAGCCTTCATGCGAGACCAGGGCTTTGAGGTGGAGCAGCACGAAATTGACCCGGGCAAGTGCTACATCTTCCTGTGCAGACAGAAGCGGTTGCAGTAACCCGGAAAGGGGTCATCTCTCGGCGTGGCTCGCTCGTCGCTCTACAACGCTCAATATCGCCTGGTGAACCACCCCCCGGAGCCGCTCTGGTTGGGCGAGCCGATGCTCCTCACCATCGAAGTGACCAACCCCGGCCCACTCCCCTGGCTCACCTCCGGCCCGCACCCGGTTCGCCTCTCCTACCGCTGGCAGACGCCCCAGGGAGAAGCCGTGGTGCCCGAAGGTCCCCGCACCCCGCTTCCCTCCCCCGTGCCCCCTGGCGAACGGGTGACGGTTGAGGTGCGGGTAGAGTCGCCGCCCCAACCCGGGCGCTATGACCTGGTGGTAGACCTGGTCGAGGAGGGGATGGTGTGGTTTGCGCAGCAGGGGGTGCCGCCGCTGGTGCTGGCTCAGACCTACCTACCAGACACGGCCCCGCGAGCCACGATTGTGGTGGCGATTTGCCTGGTGCGGGACGCCGTGGGCAACCACGTGGCCGCCATGCTGCACTCGCTCCGCGCCGCCGGCTACCAAACGCTGCTGATGGTCGAGCACAGCGACCCGCGCCAGACCGAAGAGGTGCGCCGTTTGACCGCGGTGGTGCGCCTGACCGACATCACCCACCCGACCCCGCAGTCGCAGGGGGCCGCAGACCACTTCTTCTCGTCCGACGTGGTGATAGTCGTCTACCCGCTCTACTACGAACTGGCCGACCTTATCAAGCTGGCCTGCCACAGTGCGGTGGTCTTCGACTACCACAGCGTCACGCCGCCCGAACTCTGGGGGCCGGAGCAGCCGGGCTATACCAACCTGATCATCGGGCAGCAGCGCGTTGACCTGGTGCAGTATGCTGATTATGCCATTGCCCGCAGCAGCTTCACGGGCGAGGAACTGGTCCGAACCGGCTTGATCCCGTCCGA
Source organism: Chloroflexaceae bacterium (assembly GCA_034437495.1). GTDB lineage: Bacteria > Chloroflexota > Chloroflexia > Chloroflexales > Chloroflexaceae > JAAUSY01. The sequence goes on from DAOTUF010000477.1 coordinate 1,837, forward strand.
CCGGGTGGTCGTCACCCCGCTGGGGTCCATCACCCCATCTGACCCATCGCCCGGCGCGCCGGACCCGGCCCTGGTCGCCCGCTATAAGCCCCACGGCGAGCGGGTGCTGCTCTATGTCGGGCGCATGGCCCGCAACAAGCGCTTGATAGACCTGGTGGAGGCGCTGGCGCTGGTACGGCAGCAGGTTCCCAATACCGTCCTGCTGCTGGTGGGGGACAACACCTTTCCCCTCTACCGGGCCTATGCGGACGAAATTCTGGAACGGGCCAGCGAACTGGGGTGCCGCGACCAGATTCTCTTTACCGGGCAGGTGCCAGACCTGGACCCCTACTACCGCCTGTGCGATATGCTGGTGACGGCCAGCGTCCACGAAGGTCTGGGGATGCCGGTTATTGAGGCCATGCGGCACGGCAAGCCGGTGGTCGCCGCGGCTTCGGCGGCGCTGCCGGAGACTGTTGACGGGGGGGGGTTGCTGTGCGAACCGCTCAACCCGCGTGATATGGCCGGGAAGGTGGTTCACCTGCTGCGCGGCCTGTCGTCGCCGCCCGACGCTCCCCCGAGGGACGAAACAGGCGCGGATGTATCCTGGCTGCGGCAGAAGATCATTGCCTTCGTCGTGCCGCGCTACGGTCCGGGTATCACGGGCGGGGCCGAGCGGGGTATTCGGGGGTGGGCAGAACACCTGGCCCGCTGCGGCTACCGCGTCGAGGTGCTGACGACCGACCTCACGAGCCTGGTAGACTTCTCACGCACGCACGCGCCGGGGGTGGAGGAGGTCCAGGGGGTGACGGTCCGGCGCTTTGCGGCCAACCCGGTCGATATCCGTATCCTCCACACGGTGCAGCGGAAAGCCCTGGATGGAGAGCCTATCCGATACGACGAGCAGCAGGCGTTCATCCGAAACAACGGGAGCAGCAGCGCCCTGAACCGCTACCTGCGCGACCACGCCGAAGACCTGGCCTGTGCCATCTTCACACCCTATCTCTTCGGGACGACCTACGAGGGCGTGCAGACCGTGCCCGAAAAGGCTATCATTGTGCCCTGCCTGCATGACGAACCGCTGGCGCGGCTGACTATCTTCCGCGAGATGTTCGAACAGGCGGCAGGCATCTTTTTCAATACCGCGGCTGAATGCACGTTTGCCACCAGGGACCTGGGGGTCATCAACCCCTACCGCGCCGTGCTCGGGTATGGCTTTTCGCGCCACCACCCGGCGGGCGACGGGGCAGCGTTTCGCGCTCGCTATGACCTGGAGGGGCCGGTGCTGCTCTATAGCGGGCGCATTGAGGGCTACAAGAACGTGCCGCTGCTGCTGGACTACTTCGTGCGCTACAAAACCAGGCACCCCGGCCCCCTGACCCTGGTGCTGGCGGGGGAGGGGGATGTTCCCATCCCCGACCGACCGGATATGGTGGCAGTGGGGATGATATCCGACCCGCAAGCGCTGGCAGACGCCTACGCTGCGGCCACGGTGCTCTGCCAGCCATCGCAGTATGAAAGCTTTTCGCTGGTGCTGATGGAAGCGTGGCTTCAGTCGCGCCCGGTGCTGGTCCACGGGCAGTGCGCCGTGACCAGGGAGCACGTCCAGGCCAGCGGCGGCGGCGCGACCTTTGCAACCTTTGGGGATGAACCGGGTGAACCGGGTGAACCGGGCTTCTGTGCGGCGCTGAACCGCCTGCTCAGCGACCCGGCCTCGGCGGATGAGGCCGGGCGGCGGGGCCGCGCCTACGTGCTCCAGCACTACACCTGGGAGGCGCTGACCGAACGGATGGTGCAGGGTATAACGCGGTGGACTTCCCCGTGCAGCGAGCAGACCTACCACCGTCTGGCACAGCGAGGTATCCGCCGGGCGCTGGACTTTACCCACACGCGGTTTCATGATAGTCTGCTGTGGGTGGTGGAGCAGGCGCGACACGTGGCCGGCAGAACCCCCCATCAGCGGCTCCCCCTGCTGCACCTGACCGGGGTGGGCCGGCCCGACTACGCCATACGTTCGCGTCTGCCGCTGATTGGGCCGCTGGTGGCCTGGGTGCGCCGGCAGATGACAGCGCACCTGAAGGAACCCTACCTCGACCCCATCGTTGCGCGGCAGGAGCAGTGGAACACCACGCTGGTCCAGACGTTGCTCCCGGCCCTGGAGCAGCGGCGGGGCGAGCAGCGCCGGCTGCGGCGGGCGATTGAGTTGCTGCGAGATGATGATGGTATCAATGGTATCAATGGTATCAACGATAGCAACGATAGCAACAATATCAATGGTACCGGTGACGAGTGACGAGTGACGAGTGACGAGTAACCGAAGGAACCCGATTGTAGCGCATTATGGAGCAACCACCACTCTCCCACGCCAGCTATCGTCTGGCTGAACCCCTCCCCGAAACGGTGCAGCACGGGGATATCCTGCTGCTGATGGTTGAGGTAGTCAACACCGGCCCCGCTCCCTGGATCACCTTCGGGCAGCACCCGGTGACGATGGCCTATCGCTGGCAAACCCCGGAGGGGCATATCGTGGTTCCGGAGGGGCCGCACACCCCCCTGCCCCACTCCATCCCCCCCGACATGGGGTTCCTGGCAGAACTGTGCATCGAGCCGCCCCCGGAGCCGGGCACCTATCATCTGGTGATTGACCTGGTCGAAGAGCAGGTCGCCTGGTTTTCGGAGCGATATGGGGCACCGCTGGTGCTGACTGTGACCTACCTCCCGCCGACCTTGCCGCGGGCCACGCTGGTCAATGGGAACTGCATTGCCAACGATGCTATCGGCAACCACCTGGTGACACAGCTTCGGACCCTGCGAGATGAGGGCTATCAGGTGGTGCTCGTCGCGGAGCACCTGGACCCCCGCCTGCCCGACGAGGTCCGGCGAGCGGCGGTGGTGGCGAAGCGCTCCGATATCCAGAACCCGACTACCCGTTCGCAATGGTTGGTCAACTATCTGCTTTCATCTGACGTGGTCATCGTCAACTATTCGACCTACTACGACCTGTGCCACGTCATCACCCTGCCGCGCTCCAGCACGGTCATCTTTGACTATCACGGTATCACCCCCCCGGAGCTGTGGGGGACGGCCTCCCAGGATTATGACCACCTGGTTCTGGGGCAGCAACACCTGAACCTGGTGCAATATGCGGACGCAGCGATTGCCCACAGCCAGTATACGGCTGAAGAACTGCGCCAGACCGGGATGATACCCCCCGAATGTGTGCATGTGATGCCCTATGCGGCGGTCACGACGGCCCGCTACGCTCCCCCGCCCCCCCCGGCGCTGGTCGAACGCTACCAGCCCCAC
>DAOTUF010000478.1:0-5319 GCA_034437495.1 Chloroflexaceae bacterium
CACCCGCCGCGCCACCACGAGCACCTGTTCGCTCACCCGCTGGCGCAGGTGGTGGAGAAACTCTTCCTTGCTGCGCCGGAGCGCTTCGTGCCAACGCTGCGAGAGGCGGTCTACTTCGTCCCGCGCCTCGTGCAGCAGGCGGTGGCGCTCCTCGTCGGCCTCCTTGCGGGCCGCGTCGAGCATCTGGTCGCGCCGGGTCTCCAATTCCTGACGCTTCTGGCGATACTCCGACCCCTCCCGTTCGGCCTCTTCGCGCTGCTGCTGCGCCTCCTCCAGGCGGGATATCACCCGCTTTTCCCGCGTCTCCATCGCCTGCACGATGGGCGCATACAGGAAGCGCTGAAGCAGATAGACCAGCACCAGGAAGTTGATCACCTGGGCAATGATGGTAAACCAGTCTATCACGCGCTATCCTCCTCCTGCCCCGGCCCCGGTCGTCACGTAATTCCAGAACGGGTTGGCAAAAATGAGAATCATGGAGATGACAAAGCAGTAGATGGCGGTGGATTCTACCAGCGCCAGACCCACAAACAGCGTGCGCGAAATCGTCCCGGCCTCGTCCGGCTGCTGTGCAATCGAACTGAGCGCCTGGGCCACGGCCCGCCCCTCCCCGAGCGCGGGGCCAACCGACCCGATAGCAATGGTCAGACCCGCCGCGATGATTGAAGCGGCGGCTATCACTCCGGTGTTGTCCAGGTTGTCCATAGGTGGGATACCCTCTCTTCTTCACTTCTCACTCGTTACTCGTTACTCGACTTGTCTCCAGTATCATCTATCATCCCTCGTGGTGCTCGGCTTCCGCTTCCTCGTCCTGGTGGGCGCGGGTTGCTGAGGCGATATAAATCATCGCCAGGATAGCAAAGATGTATGCCTGGATAGCGCCGGTTATCAGCCCGAGCGCCTGCATCACCACGGGGAAGAAGAGCGGCGTCACCGAGAGCAGAATGGCCGCCACGATGGAACCGCTCATGATGTTGCCGAAGAGCCGCACCGCCAGCGCCAGCGTGCGCGACAGCTCCCCAATGATGTTGAATGGCAGCATAAAGGGCGTCGGCTGAAGGTAGTTCTTGAGGTAGCCGAGAATGCCCCCCTGCGCGATACCATAGACCGGCACCGCCACGAACACACAGAGCGCCAGCGCCGTTGTCGTGGAGAGGGAGCCGGTGGGGGGGTGATACCACGGCACGATGGTCAGGATGTTCGACACGACAATGAACAGGAACAGTGTCCCGATGAAGGACAGGTAGCGCCCCGGTGGTTGGTGGCTTATTTCCCGTATCTGCCCCTGGATCATCTCGACTACCGCTTCCAGCATATTTTGCCAGCGGCTCATGTGGGTATCGGTAGAGAGGCGGCGGGTTATCAGCCAGGAGCCACCCACCAGCAGCACCATCACGAGCCAGGTAAAGACAATCGTGGCGTTGAGCTTGAAAAAGCCGCTCTGCCAGTAAACCACCGCGTCCGGACTGATGTTCATAGGCGTTCGCTCCTTTCTACGGCGCGGGAAGCAGGCCGCAGGCGGTGGGTCAGCACAGCCCGCGCCAGGAGCAGCCCGGCCACGCACGCCAGCGCCCGCTCCCACTGCCCTCCCATCACCACGTACAGCCCCACCAGGAGCAGCACCATGCGGAGGGCAAAGCTCCCTACCAGCAGCAGGGCCGGGTGGCGGCTCTTCGGAAGGCGCTGCACGGTGAGCCACAGCCCCCCGAAGTAGCCCAACCCCATGAGCATCCCCGCGGCTCCCGCCAGCACCAGTATCCCGATATTACTCACCTGTGCGTTCCTTTTCCGTCTGCCGCTCTGGTTTCATCGCCGGGGCCTGGTCTGCCATGGCGTGCTCCTCCGCGGCCCGTTCTTCTGCAATCTGGCGTTCAATCACCTGACGCTCCCGCTTGACCCACAACCAGGCGTTGAGGCAGCCAGCCCCGACCCCCGCCAGCAGCAGCATCAGCGTCCACGAAAAGCGGCTCGGCCAGGTCGCGTCCACCCAGATGCCCAGAGCCAGGCCGATGAGCGTCGGGACGGCCACCGCCCACCCCACCAGACCAAACATCCCCAGGCCAAACCAGATGCTTTCATCCTGCCGCTGGCGGGCGCGGCGTCTACGAACGGCCTTCCGCCCGATGTGCTCACGAAACTTGTCTGGTTCCTGTGTCATGTCCTTGCTGCCCCTGCTGCCCCTGCTTTGCGCCGGCTCTGGCTACCTGCCCCCGCGCTGCTGTTCCAGCGTGCCGCGGATAAAGCTGGCCTCCAGCCGGGCAATGGCTGAATGGGCCGTGCGCTCCTGCTCATCGAGCTTCTGAAACTGCGTCTCGACCACGGTTTGCAGCCGCTCCAGGTCGTCCCCGCGGACGCCCCGGGTGGTCGAAACCAGCACCTCGCTGCCGCACTTGACCAGGATGCCTTCGTCAAGCGCCACGAATGTTTCCGCTCCCGCACTGTTGACGAATGAGAGGATGCCCGATACGAGCGCTGCCACGGTGTCTATGTGGCGCGGCAGCAGGCAAAAATGCCCGTTCACCGCCTCGGCGCATATCTTTCCTGCCTCCTCGTCAACCAGCACTTCCGTGGGCACCAGCACCTTGAGCTGCATCATAGTCATAGTCATAGGCATTGTCACTGCTTCCCTATGGTCATTGTATGGATGGCCATGGTTATGAGGTGCGGGCTTCACCAATCGGGCCAATCATAAAGAGCGCCCGTTCGGGAGCATCGTAGAAATCGTCATTCAAAATGCGTTCGCACCCCTCCAGCGCGTCGTTCAGCGGCACAATGCGGCCTTCCATCCCCGTAAACTGCTCGGTCGTCACGAAGGGTTGGGTCAGGAAGCGCTCCAACCGCCGCGCCCGGTTCACCGTGCGGCGGTCTTCGCGGGACAGCTCTTCCAGCCCAAGCATGGCAATGATATCCTTCAACTCCTCGTAGTTGGCGAGCGTTCGGCGCACCTCCCGTGCAATGCGGTAGTGGCGTTCGCCCACCACGTGCGGCACCAGCATCTTTGAGCCGGATTGCAGCGGGTCAATGGCCGGGTAGAGTCCTTCGCTGGCCCGCTTGCGCGAGAGCACAATCGAGGCTGACAGATGCCCGAAGATATGCACTGCCGCCGGGTCGGTAAAGTCGTCTGCTGGCACATAGACCGCCTGAATAGACGTAATCGAGCCGCTCTCCGTGTTGCTGATGCGCTCCTGCAAGGCTGCAAGTTCTGTGCCAAGGGTGGGTTGGTAGCCCAGGCGCGAGGGGAGCCGTCCCATCAGCCCGGACACCTCCGAACCCGCCTGGATAAAGCGAAACACGTTGTCTATGAGCAGCAGCACGTCCCGGCGGGCGTCGTCGCGGAAGTGCTCTGCCATGGTCAGCGCCGCGTGCCCGACGCGGAAGCGAGCGCCCGGCGGTTCGTTCATCTGCCCGAACATCATGATAGCATTCTTCAGCACGCCCGATTCCTGCACCTCGCGGTAGAGTTCTTCGCCCTCGCGGGAGCGCTCGCCAATGCCGCAGAACACACTGACCCCCTCCTGACGGTGCGCCAGGTTGTGGATCAATTCCATGATGAGCACGGTTTTGCCCACCCCCGCCCCACCAAACAGCCCGGCCTTGCCGCCCTGCTCCAGCGGGGACAGCACGTCAATGGCCTTGATGCCCGTCTCGAAGACGGCGGAGGCTGTGGAGCGGAGGGTGAGCGGCACCGGTTCCTGGTAGATGGTGCGCCATTCGCCGCCGCTGAGGGGTGCGCCGCGGTCAATCGTCTCCCCGAACACGTTGAACATGCGTCCAAGGATACGCTCCCCGATGGGCACTTGCAGCGGGTGGCCGGTGTCGTAGATGGGGGCCCCCCGCGCCAACCCCTGCGTCGAGGTGAGGGCGATACCGCGAACGGTCTGGTCATCCAGGTAGGTCGCCACCTCAATGGCAATGTCGCGCTGGTCGCCGGTGCGAAGCTGGTTGTAGAGCGATGGCAAACGCGAAAAGCGGGCGTCTACCACGCTCCCGCGGATGGAGACGACCCGGCCCGCGTTGGGGGGGCCGGGGGTATCGGGGTTGTCAGAGCTGCCGATGCTGGTAGCAGGGTTTTCGTGATACATCTCTCCTTATTCCCTCCTGTTCCGCTTCGAGGTTCACATTATCCCGTCAATCGTTCAGCCAGCGAAGCGCCTCGCGGATGTGCGGGTCTTCCTCCTCGCTGTAGTGGGTCCAGTCCAGGTCCATCACGAGGTCCGGCTGCACCCCCTGCCCCTCCAGGTTGACCCCGTTGCGCAGGCGGAAGCCTTCCTGAGCCAGCCACAGGCGTGCGCCCCCATCCACCTCATAGGCATAAATCGTCTCCGTATTGCCCGACGAGGCCACCCCGATGACAAACGCCCCGGCCTCGGCCTGGAGCACCCCCGCCAGCACTTCCGCATAGGATGCCGTCACATCGTCAATCAGGACCACGAGCGGCAACCCTCGCAGGTCCGGGCCGCTCCCCTCATTCACCACCAGCGGCGTGGTCTGGTGGCGGTCGAAGAACACGCCCACCTCGCCGCGCACAAAGTGGCTCAGCACTCCCACCAGGACATTCCGCCAGCCGCCCGGGTCGCCGCGCAGGTCCAGAATCAGCCCGCGCAGCGGCTTCTCAACGACCAGGTCGGTCAGGGCCCCGCTGACATAGGCGGTCATGTCGTTGACCCACAGCGAGGGGATACTGAGATAGCCGATGTCCCCTTCCAGCCGCCGCACGACCGGTGCAATGCGCACGTTCACGGGCCGCCGCGTCAGGACGACGTCGCGTACCTGGTGGTCCTGCCGGACGATGGTCAGGCGCACGCGGGTTCCCGACGGGCCGCAGATGTCCGGGCAGGATGAAGCCGCGCAGGACACCCCGTCCACCGCGACAATGTGGTCCTGCACCTGAAGCCCGGCCTGTTCCGCCGGACCGCCAGACAACACCTGCTGAATCACGGCTCCATTCGGCAGGGTTGCTATCTTCGCCCCGATGCCGACGCGCCGTTCTACCCCCGTGTGCTGCTCATTCTCCTGGATGACATCGCCCGGCGCAACAAACCGCGAGTGGTGGTCCCCCAGAAGACCAACCATCTCCGTGAGCAGGGTGTAAAATTCCTCATTGCTCTCCACTGCCGCGACCATCGGGGCAAATCGGGTGCGTACCCCTTCCCAGTCCAGACCGTGGAAGTCAGCGTAGAGGTAGTGGGTATTGACCGTCTGCCACACCTCTTCAAACATTTGCTGCCGCTCAGGAGCCGGAATGGTCGTCGGAGTGGGGGGAGGGGTTGCCGTTGGTGAGCGGGTTGGCGAGGGACGAGGGGTCGGGGTGGAAGTGGG
>DAOTUF010000479.1:0-3811 GCA_034437495.1 Chloroflexaceae bacterium
GAAGACCTCCTCGCCTACATCTACGCCATCTTCCACAGCCACACCCCCATCATCGTCCCCATGAGTATCAGATAGCCCCCGCCAAGCCACGTCCCCCACGCAGGGACGAAGTCGATGGAGATAAGCACGACTGCCCAGGGATAGATGAACAGGAGCACCCCGAGCAGCCCTTTCAGGAAGGTGCGCAGGCGGGGGGTGAATCGGGCTATCCTGGTATCACGTGTATTTTGCCATGGTTTCATGCGTCTTTACGTCTCTTTTTCCTTGTCAAGGTACGGAGAACCAGGGGAAGCATGCTTCCGAGCATCGGTCGGACCTATTCCCTGGAGGAACGGCATAATCGTATCAACCGGCAGCGGGAAGATGATGGTGCTGTTCTTCTCGACGGAGATTTCCGTGAGCGTCTGGAGGTAACGGAGTTGCAGCGTCACTGGCTCCCGCGCAATAATCTCGGCGGCCTCGGCCAACCGCTTGGATGCCTGGAACTCACCGTCGGCGTGGATAATCTTGGCGCGTTTTTCCCGTTCGGCTTCGGCTTGTTTGGCCATCGCCCGCTGCATGGTGGAGGGAAGCTCCACATCCTTCACTTCCACGATGGTCACTTTGATACCCCACGGTTCGGTCTGTTCATCAATGATTTGCTGCAAGCTCTGGTTAATCTTTTCGCGTTGAGAGAGGAGCGCGTCCAGTTCGAACTGCCCCACCACGCTGCGGAGCGTCGTCTGAGCAATCTGCATGGTCGCCCGGATGTAGTCCATCACCTTGGTCACGGCCTGGTTGGGGTCGATGACCTGAAAATACAGCACGGCATTGACCTTGATGGTCACGTTGTCCTGGGTGATAACCTCCTGTGCCGGGATATCGGCGGGGATCACGCGCAGGTCGATGCGGACCATGCGCTCGACAATGGGAATCAAAAAGAACAACCCCGGCCCCCGGGCGCCCATCAATCGCCCCAACCGAAAGATGACCCCTCGTTCATATTCTGGCACGATTTTGATGGCTGAAACCACGACCACCAGCACGATAAAGACCAGCACAATCAGACAGCCAAAACCAAACCCGATCTCGTCCATACAAAGCCCTCCTTAATCTCTTCCGTATCGCTTGTCATCCCTTCCGGGTCCCACTCGTTTCCCCACTCGCTCCCAGGGTCATTCACCACCTGTCCCCGCGCCCGTCCCCGCCCCAGAGGGTTGGAGCGCCCGGTCTTCACCATTCCCATTCCCATCAATATCCGCAATCCGACGAACGACCAGGCGCAGATGGTGAACTGTCACAATACGCACCCATTCGCCCGCTTCTGCCTCGCCGTTCTCACACACAGCCCGCCAGAGTGCTCCTTCAATGAACACCAGTCCGTCGGGAGCCAGGCGCTTGCGAACTTCCGCGAGCTGTCCAATCAAGCCTTCCTCCCCCGTCGAAACGGGTCTGCTGCGCAGGCGAACAATAAGCCAGATCATGAGGACCGCAACCGAGGCCACCACCAGCGTGACCAGCAGGATAGCCCAGAGAGCGATGAACACCCCGGGAGCCTGGGCCGTGTCAATCAGGGTAAAGGCACTCACGATCATCAACACCAGTCCGGTCACGGTCAATCCTCCGTGGGTTGGAACAAACAGGTCAACGGCCATGAGCGCGAACGCCAGGCACAGACCAGCAAAGCTTATCCATCGGATGGGCAGGACCACCAGGCCAACCAGCGTCCCCAGGAACAACACCGCGCTGAGACCAGAAAACACCCCCAGACCCGGTTGGGTCAGTTCGGCATAGAGCGCCACAAAGCTCATCACCAGGAGCAAAAAGACCACCGTCGGGTTGGACAGCAGCAGCAAAAACTGCTCCCAGGGCGTGGGAGGGATGGGTACCGGCTCCCGCCCCAGGGTATGGAGCTGGACGTCGGTGCCAGACGCAAGCTGCACGACCCGACCCTCCAGCAGCGTCAGCAGTTCTTCCATATCGCGGGCGATGATATCGACGGCAGGGGGGGAGGCCGCCACTGCCTGCTGGTTGGTCAGGATAACCCCCTCGCGCACGGCGCGGTCCACCCAGGCAGTACTGCGTCCCCGACGGGTATTCCACTCGCGCAGTTGTTCGGCCACGCTGTCGAGCACCAGTTCTCTGGTCTGTTGGGTGAGTACCTGTTCAACCTCGGCCAGCGGAACCGGCGTGCCAAAGCTGGTCTCCGGAGCCATCGCCGCGAGGTGGGCCGCGCTCAGAAAGAAGGCCCCCGCAGACCCGGATTCCGTCCCTTCAGGCGCGACATACACGACTACGGGCACGTTCGCCTCGGCCAGTCTGGTCGCAAATGGCCGGATATCGCGCAGCACGGCCCCCCCATTGCTGAGTTGCAGGATAAAGGCGGTCGCGTCGCTGGCTTCGGCCACCTGAAGAGCGCGTTTGAGATATCCCACGGTCATCGTCGTCACGATACCTTCGACCTCAACGCGGTAGATTGTTCCGCGCTCCTGAGCAGCGGCAGTCCAGGGAAGCTGGAGGGCCACGAACCCGAAGAGGAGCACGAGCAGGATCAGACCCCTGTTTCGCATAGCGCGGTTGCCATGGTACAATATCTTCATTACTATAGCACAGTTTACCATACTGTGCGGTATAATTCACATGATGCCGCACGAAATCTCTTGTCACTCGCCGTTCATCCTGAAGAAAGCGGACCGTTGGTGGGGTGCGGGCTAGATGCACCCGGAGCAATACCATGGGCATAGTATAGCGTGGTTATCCTTCCTATTCCTGAAAGCGTTCAGCAGGCTATGGTTGCGCTGCAAAAAGGAAACCAGCCAGAGGCCCGCAGACTGTTAATCCAGGCATTGGAGGAAAACCCTGAAGATGAGCGGTTCTGGCTCTGGCTTTCCTGGGTGGTCGAAACCGAAGAGGAACAGATGAAGTGTCTGAGAAAACTGTATGAGATTGACCCGGAACATCCCGTTGCACGGCGGTTCTTTGCCGAACCCTCTTCCGAAACCAAAGGCCCCCTCCCCGTCGATACCATCTTGCCGAACCGTCTGTCATCCCAGGCGAAGCAGCCTCCCGCTCCCGCCCCGAACAAACCAGTCCCTCCGACCGCTCCCGCTGCCGCGCCTCCCCCGCCGGCTCCCTCGCCTCCCTCGCCTCCTGCAAAGGCAGAGTCCCGGGCGGAGGACGGGGCAGATGAGGCCAGACCAACCCCTCCCCCGTCGGCTGCGGTGGAGGAACCCACCCCCGCGGCCTCGGCAGATGGGGAACAGAAAGAACCGCTCGTATCGGTTGAAGTTGAAGAAACTTCCCCTACGTCCAACGGGGTGCCCTCCGATGAAGCCCACTCCTGGAGACACGGCGAACCGCTTCCGTCCCCTCCTGCCCCTCCCGCAGCGATGGCCGAGACCAGACCAGAGCCAGACCCGGGGGAAGGAGCGGGAAGTTCGGCCCCGGCCCGCCATCTCAGAAATATACCAGGGATCTTGTTCTTTCCAGAAGACGAAGAGGAAGGCGAAGATGAGGTCGAGTCCCTCGCCTATACCCTGACCATCCCCGACCTTGCAGACATCCAGCGCTTCTTGTGGCGGCAGGGGTTGGTGCTCGTCGGCTTCCTGATAGTCCTGCTGGTCTTTGTGATGTCGGTCTGGAGCATCATCAACAATTCTCCTATCTATGTCCCGTCTCCCCCCGATGCCGCCCCCGCTGCAATACTCACCCATCCCGTCCTCTTATGAGCAAATCGTTACCGTCCCGAACCTCCAGCCTGACCCACCAGGTCTCCCGCGCCGTGGCGTGGAACACCCTGCTGGCCCCCCTGAAGACCGTCACCGAACTGGGC
>DAOTUF010000480.1:0-3307 GCA_034437495.1 Chloroflexaceae bacterium
AAATGGCGGCGCAGGAAACCACCCGCTTCAGCGGGTGTGAGGAAGCGCCGCTGTCCTCTTCTCCAACCATTCCACAACGTCGTCCTAGGCTGGTCTTTCGCCTTACGGCGGGAAAACCAGCAAACCCACTCGCCTTGCGGCGGTCACGGGTGCCTCGTTCAGATAGGGAGGCTTGTCGTGCTGACCGCACTGGCAGAGACCGTCTGCCTGTTTAACGACCAGCGAGCGGGCCTGGGGCTGGCAACGCACCCCAGGGTCTCGTGACCTCCCTATCGGCTGCCCTTGCGGGCGAACTGGTCAACGTCGGCTTGCACTTCACAAGCCCCCCGCTTCAGCGGGTGGTCGTTGACTGCTCAGTAGCCCTTCGATAATCAGCAATGGGCGTGGGGGACCATTGAGTGAGTAAGGATGGGAAATACCTATCCCCACACCCATGCTGTATCTCCATGGACGATAGAGCAGGCCATTTGGTTGCAGAGTCGCAGAGTCGCAGAGTCGCAGAGTTGCAGAGTCGCAGAGTTGCAGGGAGGTCCCCCGTCAGTGAGAGCGGGTTTCCTGTTCCGAAGCCAGCATCAGCGGCAGCCACGTCCAGACCTCGTGGTCATTCGCCGCAGGCTCCGGGTCCAGCCACGCTGCTTGCACCGGTCCCCAGGTTCCCGCTGCGTTCTGCCCCCGAACCAGCACCAGCGTTCGCCCCGCTTGCGGACCCTCGTTTCCTCCGTCCACCCACTGGTAGGGGATGTCCGGGGTCCAGCGCCGCGGTATCACAAGCTGCACCTGCTCCAACGGCGAGTCGAATGCGCCATCTAGCGGCACGGGCGCGACAGCTTCTCCCCCTTCCCAGGGAGCCTTTTCAAGATAGACCTCGGCGGTCAGCACCGGCTGCTCCTCGCTCTCCAGGGTGGCCGTCAGGGTCAGCGACCCCGTATCACTCACCACCGTGAGCGCCCGAACCTGCGGACCGTCTGGCTGCGCGTAGGGAGCACGGGCAACCTGCGCAGCATACAGGAGCGATGGCCCATTCAACGCCCAGAACCCCACCCCGTCGGCAATGTCCAGGCATTGGTAGGGGGGCATAAACCCGCCGCAAAAATCCAGTTCGTTGGGAGGCGGCCCGACTTCAAGGGTATACGAGGCCACCCCGAGCGTCCCATATGCCCAGTCTTCGATGCTCCCCGAGGTGGGGTAAAAGGCGGCGGCCTGCTGCGCCTGATAGCCGTTGAGATGTGCCAACCGTTCCCCGAGTTGCCGCAAGCCTGCTGCGTCTGGGGCCGGGTGGGAGGTATAGCCCCACGGCCATACGACCATCTCCGCATACGAATGGATCGATATCAGCACGCCGCTGGTGGTTGCCCCGGCGGGCTTCTCTGTGGTAGGGGCCGTGTGTTCTGGATACAACGATGCAATGAGCGTCTGGAGCGCCTGCGTCTCTGGCTCAGAGGCGGGAAAACCGCCCGGAAAGGTCTGGCTGCACACCCCCTGGGTCGGTTTGGCAACGGTGCCCCACTGGAAGGCAAAGTTCCGGTTCAGGTCGACCCCGACGTGGCTTCCCATCTCCGGCGGGTCGGCGCAGTCTCCCCCATAGCTCGTGTTCACATTCTTCCGCTGCATGTAGCCTTGCTCGGCCAGTTTATGGCCGTCGGGGTTGGCGATGGGCACCACCACCACTTCGTGGGCATCCAGTATCCAGGTCACATCCGGGTCAACCCCATACTGCGTCAGCAAATGGGTGATGAAGCGGGTCGCTATCTCCGCGCTCGCAATTTCGCGGGCGTGAATAGCGGCCAGCAGGAAGAACACCGGCTTCGGGCCGGGGGTCGCCTGGTTCGTGAGGTGCAGCGCCAGCAGCCGGTACCCCTCTGCTCCCTCTGACTGGTGGTACTGCCACGAATGGCCAAACACCTCCAGCCGCGCCAGAGAGGGGTAGCGGGCGGCCATCGTTTCAAGAAACTGCTCCGTCTCTTCGACCGTGCGATACCCCTCCTGGAAGGTTTGCAACTGCGCGGCGACCGGCGGAGGATGGCCGCTACCATACTCCGCCGCACGACGGGCCGGCTCGCCCCCAGAGACAGACGACCACCCGCCGGCCAGGACGACCGTCAGCAGCAGCAGCAGCAGCGCCGAATACCGCCGCATCGTCTTTCTACCACCAGCCGTCAATCTCAACCACCTCTCCTGCCAGTCGGGTGAGCACGTCGCTTCCGCCGAGGAACCCGAAGACCGGGGCCGCCTGTTCCATCAGGCGAAAGGCCTCCGAGCGGTCGGTCACGGCCAGGCGAAGCGCCATCCCCAGAGCCGCGCAAGCCTGCGCCCGGTCGGGGGGGGGGGCAGCGGCATAATGGGCGATAGCCAGGTAGACCCGCGTTTGCTCAAAGGGCAGCAGCACCCGCTGTGCCACGTCCTGGGCCTGGGCCAGGTGCCCCTGTTCGGCAAGGGCTACGGCCACCGCAGCAAAATAGCGGCTCTGCTGCGCTGGTTCAAACTCCCGCGGCGTTTTCCCTTCCTCCGCAGTCCCCGGCGCTTCAAATACCCGCAGCGCCTCCGTCACATGCCCGGCCCGCACCAGCAAGGGGGCGATGAGCACCAGCGCCCGCGCATGTTCGGCAGGAACCTCAATCCGGCGGGTCATCCAGAGCGCCGCCAGGGGAGCATCCGTGCGGGCCAGTGCAATCGACAGTCGCGCCAGGGTCTTCGCCCGTTCGCGCTCGTCTCCGATTTCGAGCGCCAGCGATTGGGCTTCCTGTCAGTAGCCCCCCTCCGAGAGCACCCGCGCCAGTTCGTCCAGCGTCCAATCCCGTTCATCCCCATCGGATAGCGACCGCGCAATCGCCAACCCCTCGGGGTGGTTCCCATACTGCACCAGCGCCACCGCCACCCGCGAGAGTGCCCGGTCGCGTTCCTCCCCCTCTTCCAGACGGTGGGCCGCTGCCAGGGCTTTGTCACGGTGGCCGAGTGCGGCATAGGACGCCGCCAGCAGCGTCACCAGCGGAATTTGTTCGTCGCTGGTGAGCTTCTCAATGGCTGCGCTGGCCTGTTCGAGGGCGAGCATCGCTACCAGACCCTCCAGGAGCAGGCGCAAGTTCAGCAGCGCCGAAACACGCAGCGCCACATCACCAATCTGTTCCGCCATGGCCAGGGCATCGCCATCTTTGCCCGCCCGCGCCAGTGCCTCCGACAACCGCACCCGTCCGCGGTCTCGCTGGTTGGGGCTTTCAAGCTGCTCCACCCGCTGGCGGGCCTCGTCCTCGTTATCCCCTGCGGTGTCGCACGCCAGTTCGATATACGCCCACGCACGGGCCGTCTCTAT
>DAOTUF010000481.1:0-4496 GCA_034437495.1 Chloroflexaceae bacterium
CCTGAACCAATGATACCACGTGGGTGATGTTGTGGCAAGAGCGCCATTCGGCGGGCTGAAGCCTTCCGAGAAACCCGCCTAACCACCGTCACTGAAGTGGCGTGGCTTGCGGCGGGTTTAATTCGGTCAGATAGAGCGCTTTGCGGGCGGGAGAGGCGTTGGTATAAATAATCTGCTGCACGCAAATCGTCTTTCCACTCCCAGGAGGCCCGGCCACGATGTTAATGGATAGCTCCGGGAACCCTCCAGATAAGATATGGTCCAGACCAGGGACCCCCGAAGATAGCTTCTGCAAGTTTCGTTGTGGGGCGGCTATCTGCAACATCACGACGTTCTCCCTTCAATTTCCTGGAGTAGCTGCTTGACCAGGATATCCCCGGTCAACATGGCAAGAATATCTATCAGGTTGGCAATCAGCTCCTTCAGGCCAACCCGAATGGTTTCGTGGTCTTCCGTCTTGACCTGCTGGCTCAGCGCTCGAAAGGACACCCCTTCCGGGTTCACATGGAGGTGCCCGATGATGGGGTAGGATTCCTGCGTGATCACGAGGGACCGTTCCATAATCGCCATCACCGTGACGCGCCCGAGCGTGGGCAGGATACGGTTCCAGATGGTTCTCAGCAGGTCGTCATAAATCCCCAGAATTTCTTCCTTCCGCGCCTGGGCAACTCGTTCTTCTATGGCACGCTCAACCACCTCATGCCCCGGAGGGCGTTCTTTCTCTTCCATGGCTCCTTTGCTCCCTGACTTGACGACAACAGCGCCATCCCAAGTATATGGAAATATGATAGCACGGTATCACAACCGAGACAAAACTGCCACTTCTCTTCTAGCGCCGCTCGGAAGACCGGGACCCATTGCTGCTGCTGCGTCGTGAACGAGTGCTCGTCCGCCGGTGGAGCCGCAAACGCAAATCGCCGAGCTGCTTCCACATCCCTACCAGATACTCGGCTCCCCCGGCCATCCCCGACTCGGCCTCCTGAAGCTGCTGGTAGAGGGGGCATTTGGGGTCGCGCACGTCCTGCGCCAGACGGGTGCCCAGGTTCTTGACCATCACACGCATATCGTCTCTGGCGATAGTCAGGTGATAGAAGAAGAGGTAACTGAGCATCCGGGGCAGCGTTTCCACCAGTTCGTGGTGGGCGGCCTGGTAGTGTTTGAGCACGCTTTCTATGAGCGTCTCAATGGTGCCGCTCTCCTCTGGTTCTGGCCGGCTGGCTTCGGCCACAGAAGCCGGGGCCGCGGCAGCAGAAGAGGAAGCGAATGCCGAGACCGCGGGGGGCGGGGCAGAACCAGAGCCACCAGCGCGGACGCGCTCCTGGGTCAACACCTGCCCGAAGCCGGTCTGCTGCTCCATCACCTCGTTGGCAACTTTGCGGTGCAGCAGTTGGTAGAGCACGGCCCCGCGGCATGCGCCCTCGTAGTCGGCGCGGACCCGCCCGATGATGTCGTCGTGGTAGGGGGTGAGGTAGCGCTCGACATAAAAATCGCTGTAGCAGAACTTCTGGAGCAGCGGTTCAACTCCCTGGCGGTCGAGTTCCTGCTGGAAGGCGGTCATCATCGTCTCTGTGACCCGCTGCACGTCTTCATCGAACCACTGAAAGACCCGCGCCTGGAGCGCGACCAGCGGGCCGGGCACCCCCTGCAACGTGTAGAGGTCGCCATAGATCGGGTCTTCGATGGTCTCGGCAAAGGTGTCTCGAAACTCCGGTCGCCGCAGCGCGGTCTGAATCTTGCGCTGCACCCCCTCCACCATATACTGCACCTGACTTTTCAGACGGTCGCGGTTGTTCTGCTTCTTCAGGTCCTCGCAGGCATGGTCAAAGCGCTCAACGATGCGTTCGGCTTCGGCCTGGAGCTTCTCGCCAAACCGCACCGACTGGTCGGCGGTCAGGTTGGCCAGGTCGTGGTCGGCGTTGGAGCCAAAGGGCTTGCCGGTCAGGTCCACCCATTCCGCATTGATGCGCTCGGTGGCGATGGCGTAGGCGTTGTTGTAGAGCGCCGACGCTTCGTAGAGCGCCTGCTGCCAGCGGTTGCGCCCCAGGAGGTGCTTCAACGTCTGCTGCAACTCGGGAATGCGGCTCCATTGGAGCACCGCTTGCTCATCCGCCGCGACCCGCCGGGGGATTTCGTTGTGCGCCCGGTTCACGCAGTCGCGGTAGTGTTTGCGGCTGATGTCTCGAAAGGCGGGATGGTCTTTTTCGCCTTTGAGCCAGGTATAGCCCTGCTGCGGCTCGCTGAGGATAAGCTGTGCTGTGAGCGCGGGCAGCGCCTTGATGCTCAGAAAGATATTGGAGGTATAGCGGTGAAAGAAGTCGGACGTAATCTCACGCGCCACCTTCTCGACGTTCTCGCGGGTCTCCTGTTCGGCCTCCTGCTCGGACATGCCATGCACCACGTCGCCCTTGCTGACAATCAGGAAGATGCGCCCGGCGGCAATCCGCCGCTGCTCGGCGTCCAACCCGACCATCAGCACCTCTTTGACCAGCGGCACCAGCTGGTTGGTCAATAGCTCCGGGCGGTCGGGCGGCATCACCAGCAAGATGGCATCGGTCTTGAAGGGGTCCAACTGGTCGCGCAGCCGTTTTTCGTGCAGCGTGGCGCGGGCGGCAATCCCGGGCACGTCGGTCAGGTTGACGTGGGGGAGGTGTTCGCTCATCCGCACCTGGTATTCGATTCCCTGGATAAGCGGGATGATACGCTGGTCGCGGTCTTTGTTGACCGGCGACTCCTCGTCCATCAGGTCGAGGACCTTCTGCTCATGCTTCGCGTCTCCCAGGATAAGCGTTTCCTCTGTCCCAAGCTTTGCCTCCTGGAGGAGCGCGGTTTCGAGCAGGTCTTCCAGGGCAGTGAGGTTCTCCGCCTCCCCCACCGCTGCCCTGGTGTTTGGGAGGGGGAGCGTGGTGCCGCAGGAACCGCACACTCTGGCTCCGGGGCGGTTTTCCCCCTTGCAGTTGGGGCAGATGACCGGCCCCACCTCCTGAACCTTGCGGTCCCGCACCCGCTCCAGCATCTCGGCCAGGTTGACCCCCCGGCTCGAGTCGTGGTCCTGGTAGACGATGGGCAACCCCAGACGCCTCCCCTGGGCGACAATTGCCTCGGCCAGGCTTGCGCGGGTGTGGTAGCGGATAATCGCCTGCTCGTAGGGGGGCAGGCCGTCGGACTGGCGCATCTGCGAGACCGTCACGACCGTGCCCGTCGTCGGGCGTCCATACTGGAACTTGACCAGGCGGCGACCGAGCAGCGCATTGATCAGGGTGCTCTTCCCGGCCCCCGAGACCCCCACCACGGTGATGGTGTAGGGCCGCCGGTAGTCCAGGTGGTGCAGCGCCCGCGCCAGGGCGTGCTGCATCTGCTGTTCCTCATCTTCCGGGAGGGGAAGCGACGGAATCAATGCCTGGAGCTGCAAGACCTGTTCCTCCAGGCGAATCCACTGCTGAAGCTGGTCGTCGGTGGCTCCGTCAATCCACGCCCGCAGGTCATCGAGCGAGGGCGGGGCCGGCGGGGCCGGAGCGGAGCCGGCTGCGTCGCTGGTTGGCGTCAGGGTTTCTTCTGGCATATTCGTTCCTCACACTGGCTAGAATCTTGAATTGACAATCATGACGGGGCAGGGGGCAAGGTGCAGGATGCGTTCGACCCGCGACCCCAGGTAGAGCCGGTCGGAGCCAGCCCGCACGCTGGTTCCAAGCACAATCAGGTCAATCTGCGAATCGCGGGCCACCTCGAAGATGACCGTTTCGGGGTCGGGGCCGGGCTGCACGGCGGTGTACGTCCGCACCCCGAGCGAATGCCCCATCGCCCCAAGCTCGTCTACAATCTGGTGGGCAATGATGTACTGCCGCTCAAGAATGGACTCGCGACGGTCCAGGTAGCACATAATCGCCTCGATGTTCACCACCTTGAGAATGAGCACCTCCCCGTCTTCGTGCGATGCCAGCGAAAAGGCCGCCTGCACCGCTCGCCGCGATGCCAGCGAGCCGTTGGTCGGGGCGAGGATACGCCGGGGCGACCAGTCGGGCGGCACATGTTCACTGTGGATGATGAGCGACGGGCAGGACGACAGGCGCACCACCCCATCAACCAGGGGGTTGAACAGCACCTCTGTCTGCCCATTCTGCCCGGTCGCTCCCATCACCACCAGGTCATAGTCCTTGGCTGCTTCGTCGAGAATGGCGTCGGCGGGGTTGGTATGGACCACAACCTTCTTTGTCACTTTCTGGGGGGCAAAGAGTCGGGCCAGGCGGTCCAGAAAGGCCAGACTGCCGGTCCGGTCGCCATCGCTGGCAATGTTGAGCAGCGTCAGCGAGAGGCTGGTCTTTGCGCCGATGTGTCGCAGGATGTGCGCCTCGATGGTCTGCACCGGCCCGCTCTGGTCATCTTCGCGGCGTCGGACGGGCAGCAGGACGCGGTGGACGCTGGCGAAGGGGTTGTCGCGGGTCAGCTCTTCGCGCTGGAGACGGTCAATCTCCTGCTGCTCAGGCTGCACCCGCTTGATG